>NZ_JBGOFY010000027.1:0-47051 GCF_041520885.1 Xanthomonas sp. NCPPB 2922
TCATAGCTGTAGTTGCAGCAACCGATCTTCAGCTCAGTTGACCACCACGCCAGCGACTTCCTTGCAGTCGTTGCAGATCCCCCGGGTCGATCCGCCGATTGCATTACCGGCATCGTTTTCGAAGCGCCTCAATGTGCATAACCGCCTGCAGATGGCGGTGACCCTGCCGCTACCTGCCTGCCATCGCCATTTCCCTTCCATCATCAAACGCGGAATCTGTTCGCAGCGACACGAGCTTCGGGGTCTGCCCGTCAGTGGCTGTCTATCACCAACCCCGGAATCTGTCCGCCAAAGGTCAACCGACACAAGCCTCGTCATCTGTCTGCCAGTGGTCAGCCGGTACGAGCTTTGGGAGCTATCTGCCAGTGGCAGGCCAACATGAGCTTCGGAAGCTCGCTGCTAGTGGCCAGCCGGCACAGAGCGTGCCGATCACCACGCCATCAGTGGCGCAGGCTCGCTTGGTCGAGTGCAAAGGCACTGAGCGCTTGCGGGTTACCTGGTACGTAAATACAGCGACGAGCCACGTGTTGCTTCCGCCTCATGTGTGCCCGGGAGGCCGCTCAGCCGCGTGCTGCGCCGGACAACCCGCGCTAGCGCAGTAGAGCTAGAGCAGCTCATTGTCGTCGAGCTGGCCCACGGTGCTGCCGTGTGTGGCCTGCACTTCGTCCGCGTCATGGCCCTGTGGGTCGGATAACGTCGAGGCAAGCGCGGCTAGCAAGCATGCATAGCGAAACGGCATCTCACCTGCCATCGGCAACTTCAGTTGGCATGGGTGTCATCGCATCTCACGCACTCACGCACTCACGCACCAGCCGCAGGCTCGGGCGCAGGCCCGCCAATCCACGCACCAACGATCGGCTGCCCGAATCCATCGCACCGCCTCCCAGCAAGGCAACAAAAAAGGCGGCCGAAGCCGCCTTTCGATCTATGCGTTATCCAGCCACCAGGGTCAGCGCGGCGATGCCACCGACTTGCCGGAAGAGGCGCCCTTGCCGGCCGGATCGGGGCGCTCGGCCAGCATGTTCTCGCTGCCGAAGTCGCCGTCCACATCGATATCCAGCCAGCGCTTGGCCGGCAGGCCAAGGGCGCGGTCGAGGATGGTCGGCAGCATGCCCGAGGGCAGGCCGCTTTCGCCGTTCCACATGATGGCAATGCCGAGGTCGCGTTCGGGCAGCAACGCCACCAGGCCGCGATAGCCCTGCACGGCGCCGGCGTGGAAGATCACCTGATGCCCGGCGTAGTCGAACACGCGCCAGCCTAGTGCATAGCTGGCCGCATCCACGCGCTCATGACGCCAGCCCGAGCGCATTTCGCCCGGTGTGGAGATCAGCGGTGCGTGCAATGTCGCCAGTAGCGGTGCAGGCAGCACGTCGGTGCGATGCCCGGTGTGGGCCAGCAGCCACTGCGCCATGTCGCTGGCGCTGGCATTGACGCCGGCAGCCGGTGCCAGGCGGTAGTAGGTCGGCTTGGGCGTCAGCGACACCCAGCCATTGCGGCTGCGCACATGCGGGCGTGCCCAATGCGGGCTGGCCTGGATACCGGCCAGGCCCATGCTGGCATCGTTCATGCCCAGCGGTTTGAAGATGCGGCGCTCCACCGATTGCTCATAGAAGCTGCCCGAGGCCGCGAACACCACATCACCGACCAGGCTGAAGGCGACGTTCTGGTAGGCATAGCAATCGCCAGGCGCGCAGCGCAGTGGCGCGGCTGCCAGCTTGTGGCTGAGCGAGTAGTAGTCGGCGTTGGATTCAATGTCGCGGTCGTAGGCGTTGCGGGTCAGGCCGACGCGGTGGCTGAGGACTTCGGCCACGGTGAGCTGACGGGTGGCAGTGGAGTCACTGAGCTGGAAGCCGGGGACGTAATCCACCACCTTGCTGTCCCAGCGCAGCACGCCGTCGTTGACCAGCAGCCCGGCCATGGTGCCGGCAAAGGCCTTGGACAACGACGCCAGCCGGAACACGGTGTGGCCGTCGACAGGCTGCGGATGATTGACGTCGGTGACGCCATAGCCGCGCGCGCTGAGCACCTTGCCGCCCTGCACGATGGCCATCGCCATGCCAGGTACGCGGTTGCCGTAGGTGAGCTGGTCGGCCATCGACTCGAACGAAGGCACATCGAAGCCGGCGGCAGGCGCCAGCACGCTGCTGGCAGGCAGCGACGTGCGGTAAGGCAACGGAGCCGTGGGCGACTGCGCGGCGGTCGCCGGCTGCAAGCTATTGGCAGTCAGGGCAGGGGTCTGCGCGGTGGAAGAAAGCGCCAGAGGCAGCAATGCCCCGAACAGCCCAACGGCCAACGGACGGAACCGTCGGCGCCTGCGTATTTCTGTCATGGTGTTCCCGCCTGTTCCACTGCCTCCGGCGATTCTAGCGCCGCGCTTTGCAATAGCACAAACTGCCGGAAGATGAATGGGCATCGTATTGATCCTATTGATGATTCTGCTTGTGAAAAACCCCGCATGCAGCGCGCCTGGGCGGGCATGCAGACACCACGATCAGGCAGCTGCAAGCCGCGTGCCCAGGTGCCGGGCAGGCCTCGCCAGGACCGTTAAAACCGCGCAAGTGCTTGGCGCCGCTGGCTGCGAACGCGTGCATCGGCTAACTTGCGCGCTTTCCTGCGGGCGCTGCGTTGCCATGGTCTTGTTGTCGAGTTCGCCGCACCGAACGTTGTCATGCCGATGAACGGCCAGTCATCTTCGCGTCCATCGGTGGCCCACCTGGCGGGTGCTTTGCGCAGTTCTCCGCCGTTGGCGTGGTCGTTCCTGTACTTCTTCTGCCTGCTCAGTGGCTACTACGTGCTGCGCCCGGTGCGCGAAGCGATGGGTGCATCGGCGGATGTGGCGGCAATCTTTCCGGCCGGCATGATTGCGTTCTTCGGTGCACACGGCATGCCGCTGAAGGACTTCACCTTGCAGGTGCTGTTTACCTGCACCTTTTTGATCACCCTGCTCCTGCAACCGATCTACGGGGCGCTGGTGAGCCGCTACCCGCGCCGTGTGTTTCTGCCGGTGGTATACGGCTTCTTTATCGCCACGCTGCTGCTGTTCTATGTGCTGTTCGACACCGGTGTTCCCGGGCGCGGAATGGCGTTCTTTCTGTGGACGGCGGTGTTCAACCTGTTCGCCGTGGCGGTGTTCTGGAGCTTCATGGCCGATGTCTTCAGCAATGCGGAGGCGCGCAGCTATTACGGCTATATCGGTGCGGCCGGCACCATCGGCGCGTTCCTGGGGCCGATCCTCACCCGCACCCTGGTGGAGCGGATCGGCATTGCGCACTTGATGCTGGTGTCGGCCGGCTTTCTGGGGATGTGCTTGGTGTGCCTGTTGCGCCTGCGCCTGTGGGCGGTCGCACGCGAGCAGGAGCGCCAGGTGACCTCCGGCGAAGTGCCGATGGGCGGCGACGTGTTGGGCGGGCTGAAGCTGATCGTGCGCGAGCCGCTGCTGCGCTGGCTCGCGGTCATGGTGGTGTTTGGTGTGGGCGTTGGCACGCTGCTGTACAACGAGCAGGCCGCGCTGGTGCGGCGCCTGTATACCGATGCGGCAGCGAGCACCGCCTACTACGCCAACATCGATCTGGCGGTCAATGCGCTCACGCTGATCCTGCAGTTACTGGTCACGCGCGCCCTGTTGTCGCGCTTCGGCATTGCACCCGCGCTGCTGATTCCTGGCGCGGCGATCATCTTCGGATTCGCCGTGTTGTCTGCCTCACCGTTGCCCATGATGCTGGCGATCGTGCAGGTGGTGACCCGTTCCAGCGAGTTTGCCCTGGCCAAGCCGGCGCGCGAGACGCTATACACGCGCGTCGATCGCGAATGGCGCTACAAGGCCGGGGCCGCGATCGACACCGTGGTCTACCGCGGCGGCGATCTGAGCGTTGTGTGGATCCACAAGGTGGTGTCGGCGTTCGGTTCCAGTGTCGTCTTCGGTGTGGGCGTGTTGATCGCATGCGGCATGACGGTAGGCGCCCTGGGCGTGCTGCATGAGGCACGCAAGCTCCCCGCCGAACGCGATGCGGCATCAGGACGCGCGCGCGAGTAAGCCGCACGCCAGTCATCGCCGCTATGCTGGCGCCTACCTTGATCGAGCCAGTCCCTATGTCCATGTTTGCCATCGTTGCCGGCCTGTGTGTTGCGCTGCTGCACGTCTACATCCTGGTCCTGGAGATGGTGCTGTGGACGCGCCCACTGGGCCTGAAGACCTTCCGCAACACGCCGGAGAAGGCACAGGCCACCCGCGTGCTCGCGGCCAATCAGGGGCTCTACAACGGCTTCCTTGCCGCCGGCCTGTTCTGGGGCGCGCTGCAGGCCCGCATCGACGTGCTGGGCTTCTTCCTGGGCTGTGTGGTGGTGGCGGGCTGCTACGGGGCCTACAGCGTCAATCGCCGCATCTTCTTCGTGCAGGCGTTGCCGGCGCTGATTGCATTGGCACTGCTGTGGTTACCGGGTTGAAGTCGCTATTGCTTTGGTAGCGGTGAGCGGCCGACGCGCTGCAACCGGCGTGCAGGGCACGTTAGGCGGGAGTTTGGCAGCGCATCGTCGGTTTGTTGGGCGCGTTCCAGCGTGTCTTCCGTTGGCGCTCGGGTAGGGCGCTGTGCTGCTGCCTGGCGACGCCAGCGCTAGAAGTGGAAAGAGATCACCTCCCGTTGCGCCGAACGAGATTGTGCAGGGTGCCAAGTGACCTCCGCAGCGATGCACAGCCAGGCCAATCAGCGCAGTAGTGCAGGTGCAATGACGATTGCTCTCTTGCGCGCGGCAAGCACTCGTTCGCCAGGCTCCAGAGACAACAGTGGCGAAGCACAATCCGCTCGCAGAGACGCTGTGCAACAAGCCTGCATCTCTCTGAGACAAAACGCGGCCGGACCCATCGGCGCAATCGCTCCACGCGATGCCTACAGCGTTTTGCACATTCGCCAGTGCGCATTTGCCACCTCAGAACAGCAACGGCCAGCCTGAGCCCGCCGTTGCAAAGACGCTGCGCGACGAGTCGCTCATCCCCTTCTCATCAACGCTGCCGGATCAGTCGGCATGACCATCCACTCGCTGACAACGGCACGTTCGCCTGCGCTCACGGGTCAAGCGCCAGAAACAACAACGGCGAGCCTGAGCTCGCCGTTGTGCTTGTTCCTCGTTGCTGCCCTTACGCGGCTTCGCGCGGCTGCTGTGCCTGCGGCTTGTCGTAGAAGCTGGCCGCGCGCAGTTCGTGCGGATCGAAATCGTCCACGGTGATCGTGTCCATCATGATCTCGCGCAGCTCTTCCAGCAGCTTGCGCTCGTCCAGGGTGAGCACGCCCTCGGCCACGGCTTCGTCCAGCTGCGCCGGGAAATCCAACGCCTCGATACCCTTGGTCTTGAGCGCCTTCAGGAACTTGCGTTCCACCGGCTCGGCCATCACGGCCTTGGTCAGGTAGCTGGCGATACGGCCGCCCGGATTGTTGGCGCATGGTGTGAGGAAGACGCCCTGTGCCAAGCGATCGCGTGCTTCGTTAGGTGCCATCAGGATCGATGCCACACGATGGCCCAGGCGGTCGCCCGGTGCTTCGGCACGGCGGCCCAGCGGGAAGATCAGCACCCACATCAGCCAGCCCACCGGGCGGATCGGGAAGTTACGCAGTGCCGCCGACAGCGCGGTTTCGATCTTGTGCACGCTGTCGTGGAAGGCCCAGGCCAGCAGCGGCTGGTCGGTCGCCGGTGCGCCTTCGTCGTGATACCGCTTGAGCATCGCGCTGGTCATGTAGATATGGCTCAGCACATCGCCCAGGCGACCGGACAGCGACTCCTTGAACTTCAACTTGCCGCCCAGCATCAGCATCGACACGTCGGCCATCAAGGCCAGGTTGGCCGAATAACGATCCAGCTTGCGGAAGAACCGACGCGTGTACGCATCGCCCGGCGCCGCACCGATGCGCGCACCGGTCAGGCCGAACCAGAACGAGCGCACGGCGTTGGAGATACCGAAGCGGATATGGCCGAACAGGCTCTGGTCGAACTCTTCCAGGCCGCGACGCGTATCCGGATCCTGCGCCGCCTTCATTTCCTTCATCACCCACGGATGGCACAGGATCGCGCCCTGGCCGAAGATCAGCAGGCTGCGGGTCATGATGTTGGCGCCTTCCACGGTCACACCGATCGGTGCGGCCTGCCAGGCGCGGCCGGCGAAGTTGCGCGGCCCCAGGATGATGCCCTTGCCGCCGATCACATCCATCATGTCGCTTACCACTTCGCGGCCCATGGTGGTGCAGTGGTACTTGGCAATCGCCGACGGCACCGACGGTACATCGCCACGATCAACCGCTGCGGCAGTGGCCTGCGCCAGTGCGCTAATCGCATACGCCTTGCCGCCGATACGCGCCAGCGCTTCTTCCACGCCCTCGAAACGGCCAACCGACAGGCCGAACTGCTTGCGGATGCGTGCGTACGCACCGGTCACCACTGCAGCGTACTTGCCACCGCCACTGGCGGTGGAGGGCAGGGTGATCGAGCGGCCCACGGCCAGGCACTCGTTGAGCATGTTCCAGCCCTTGCCGACCATCTCCACGCCGCCGATCAACTGGCTCAGCGGAATGAACACTTCTTCGCCATGGATCGGGCCATTCTGGAACGGCGAATTCAACGGGAAGTGGCGGCGGCCGATCTCCACCCCTGGGGTGTCGCGCGGCAGCAGTGCCAGGGTGATGCCGATGTCTTTTTTGTCGCCGATCAGGCCGTCCGGGTCATAGGCGCGGAACGCCAGACCGATCAGCGACGCAACCGGCGCCAGGGTGATGTAACGCTTGTCGAAGGTGAGCTTGACGCCGAGCACGTTGGCGCCGTTCCACTCGCCCTTGCAGACGATGCCGTAATCCGGAATCGACGTGGCATCGGAGCCTGCGAACGGGCCCGTCAGGCCGAAGCACGGCACCTCGGCACCCACCGCCAGACGGGGCAGGTAATAATCTTTCTGTTCCGGCGTGCCGTAATGCAGCAGCAGCTCACCCGGCCCGAGCGAGTTCGGCACACCGACGGTGGAACTGACCACGCTGGAGATCGACGACAGCTTCTGGATCACCTTGTGGTGCGCCAGCGCACTGAAACCCAAGCCGCCGTATTGCTTCGGAATGATCATGCCGAAGAACTTGTGCTTCTTGATGTAATCCCACAGCTCCGGCGGCAGGTCAGCGTGGACATGGGTGATTTCCCAGTCGTTGACCATCTTGCACAGCTCTTCCACCGGGCCATCCAGGAACGCCTGCTCTTCGGCGGTCAACTGCGGCTTGGGATAGTTGAGCAACTTCTGCCAGTCCGGATCACCGGTGAACAGCTCGCCCTCGAAACCGACCGAGCCGGTTTCCAGCGCAATGCGCTCGGTCTGCGAGAGCGGCGGCAGCACCTTGCGGAAGAACGCCATCAACGGCGTGGTCAGCAGTGGCTTGCGCAGGAACGGCAACAAAACCGGCGCTGCAATCAGCACGACCAGCGCGGCTGCAACGATGGTGGCGGTGAGGTTGCCCCCCAACAGCCAGCACGCCACCAGCACGCAGGCGCTCAGCGCGACCCACGTGGCAAGGCGCATGCGGTGATAGGCAGCGATGCCCGCCGCCAGGATGACGAGGAGGAACGGTGCAACGATGCTCATGGTCTTGCTCCAGTGACATGCTCGGTAATGTTGGACGCGGTGCTGATGCCAACCGAGGGAAGTGCGTCCAGATAATGCAACACGGTGGCGGTAAACGTGGTGTTGTCGTCGCCGGCCAGCATGTGCGTGGCGTGCAGCAGTTGCACGTGCTGCGCATGCGGGGCGATCGACAGGAATTCAGTGATGGTTTGCGGCGTGACCAGATCGCTGCGTCCGCCGCTGATCAGCAGCATCGGGCACCGTACCTGTGCGGCAGCCTCCATCAGTGCCTGTTGCTGCGCCTGGCTATCCTGGCCCGCCAGTTCGCTGACCAGGCGCGGATCCCAATGCCAATGCCATTGCCCGTCGCTGCGCTGGCGCAGCAGCAACTGCAGTTGCGCGGCACTCTTACGCGGGCGCTGCGGCAGATATGCGGCAATTGCATCGGCAGCCGCATCCAGCGATGCAAACCCCTGCGGATGCGCGGTCATGAAGCACAGGATGCGCTCCATGCCGGTGGTATCCCAGCGTGGCGTGATGTCCACCAGCACGATCGCGCGAAACAAGCCCGGCCAACGCGCTTCGGCCAGCAGGCCGAACAGCCCGCCCATCGACGCAGCTACCAGCACCGGTGGCTCGGGCAACTCACCCGCCAGCACGATCAGGTCATCGGTAAATTGCGCCGCCGAATAGGGCAGGGACGCAGGATTGATACTGGAGTCGCCATGCCCACGCGCGTCGAACGACAGCGCCTGATAGCCGGCCTCCGCCAGTGCCGTGGCCGTCGCTTCCCAGGCATGACGTGTCTGCCCGAATCCATGCGCCAGTAACACGGTGGGCGCATTGCCAGCACCACGCCGCGAAACCGCCAACGACGCATCTCCCACGCTGATGCGAGCAAGGGATGCAGTCTCGGCGAGGCTAGAGGGATGGCTGACCATACCTAATGGTATGGATCCCGCCCGGGTGATGTCAATACTCCCTGGTATGGACGGTTAAACCGTTGAATTGCCGCGCTTTGCGCTATCGGCAGATGGCGCATACTGCAACCGACCCGAGCGTATGGTTAAATCGTCACAATGAACGACATCACCGAATCCAGCCCTGCCACTCCCCGCGCCAGTTCCGGCCGCGGCAATCGCCTCAGCGCCGACGATTGGGCGCAGGCTGCGCTGGATCTGATTGCCGAACAAGGCGTTGGCGCCGTTGCGGTGGAACCGCTGGCGCGCCGTCTGGGCGTCACCAAGGGCAGCTTCTACTGGCACTTCCCCTCGCGCGACGCACTCTTGCAGGCCGCACTCGAACGCTGGGAAATCTTCGAACAGAAGGAAGTGTTCGGCAGCCTGGAAGACGTGCCCGATCCAAGCGCTCGCCTGCGCGCGCTGTTCCAGCTGGTTGCGCACGAGGTCAAGCCGCATGTGATCTACAGCGAGTTGCTCAAGGCGCTGGATCACCCCGCAGTACGCCCGGTCATCGACCGTGTCTCGCAGCGCCGCCTCGACTACCTGATCGCCTCGTTCCGCCAAGCCGGCCTCAGCCGCACCGACGCCCAACACCGCGCCCGCCTGGCCTACGCTGCCTACGTCGGCTTCCTGCAGCTCTCGCTGCAACTGCAGCAACCCAAGCAGGCCCGCGAAGATTTCGAAGCCTACGTCGAGCATGTGATTCAGACGTTGATTCCGGGGTAGGCGAAAGGCTGAACTGCTTCTTGCGCAGGCCACAAGCCTGAAATGCAGGACAAAAAAAGCGGGCCGGATAACCGGCCCGCCTTCTACACAACAGACTCAGACGCTTAGAACGAGAACGTCACACCCAGCGTATAGAAACGACCAATGGCGTCGTAGAAGTTGGGGAACGTGTTGCCGCTGTTCTCTGTGGTGTCGCCAATCGTGTTTCCGACCACTGGCGCCTTCTTGTCCATAAGGTTGGCCACCGACAGATTAACCTCTGCGTTGAACGGCAGCTTGTAGTTAACGCCGAAGTCGAAGTAGCTATACGAGGGAATCTCGCTGTAGCTAGCAAACCAGGTGCCGGTATTGGGCTCCACTTCCATCTTGCTGCTGTAGCGCCAAGCCAGCGAGACGGAAAGATCGTTGTAAGACCAGCTGGAACGCAGGATCGAACGGTACTTCGAGTTGGGTGTGCAGCTGACGCTGTAGTGGCCGAGGCAATCGCGGTTTTCGGACTCTGGCGTCGCCTGCGATTCCAACGTCGTCACGAGTGTTGCGTCATACGCCAGATTCAGGCGGCCCAGCGTGCCCGGCAAATCAAAACCGTACTTAAGACCAAGATCGAAGCCGTCGGTTTTCAGTGTGCCCTGGTTGCTCAGGATCAGCGAGATGCCAGGAGACGTCGTACCGTTGAAGGTGCCCGTCAGCGGCGACCGGCCAACCAGTGCGCAGTTGCCATTAAACGCCAGGCCCGGGTTCAGCGCGGGGTCGTAGCAGCCGGAAATTACGTCGTCAACGCTCTGCGAGGAGATGGTCTTCTCCATCTCGATCTTCCAATAATCCAGCGTCATTGCGAAGTCAGAGGTGGGATTCCATACCAGGCCGATTGTCTGCGTATCCGCCTGCTCCGGCGTCAACAGCGGATTACCACCACTGAGGATGTTGACCTGACCAGCATTTGGCTGTGCAACGAGTCCTGCGGAGCCGGCTGGAACACCTGTCTGGACGCAGAGATTGGACAATGTCCCAGGCGTGTTTGCCTGCCCCGCATTGATTGCGCCACCCGCACACGGATCCGTGTCGAGATTGCCCAAACCCGTCACCTGCGGTGCAAACAATTCACCAATGCCCGGTGCACGGTTTGCGCGCTGGAACATGCCGCGGAAGCGGAGGCTTTCGATCGGTGCCCAGTTGAGCCCGTACTTGAAGCTGCCGTATTTGTCGCCAGTACCAGCGTTGGTCGAGAAGTCGGAATACCGATAGCCCGCCTCCAGCGATAGCGCATAGAAGCCTGGTGCGTTATCAACAAGCGGGACGATGAATTCACCGAACGCTTCATTGATCGTGAAGCCACCTTGGCGATCCGGAACAGGAGCACCGGTACCCATGACTTCGCCTTGGATCTGCGTCGGGCCGTCAGAGCGCGTAGCGGCAGTTGCACGACGATGTTCTGCGCCTACAGCAACGCCGATCGGATAGTCGGACCAAGGGCTCTTGAATCCACCCAGGTCACCAGAAAAGTTCAAGGCCGCGTTGTCTTGCTCGACGTTCTGGACAGAGAACGCACTCAAATTGACGAAGTTGATCGCTTCGGGCGAAGCAGAACCTTCGGCACCCCAAATATTGAGCGGTACACAGCCGTTGCTGGGGTCGATACAGGTCGTGCCATCAAGCGACATCAACGCTTGGCGCGTCTTGGAAAGCGATCCCCAGTTGCGTGATTCGGACAAACGCTCAGATTCACCATGCGACCAGAATGCGTCGTACTTCCAGTTGTCCGTAATCGCGCCACGCAGGCCTGCGGTTACCTGGAAGGTCTTGGTGTCGAAGCGATTGATGCGTGGACCCAGTTCGGTCAAGCGACGCCCGATCGTCAGGCCTTCAATCATCGTGGCGTTGCCCGGGACACAGTTGGCCGCGTCGATGCCATAGGCCTGACAAAGCTGTTGACGAGCCGGCTCGGGAATCAGCGGATTGCCGATCGGCATATCGAATGCTTCTTGGAACAGGCCAGTGGGCGCCAACGATGCTTCCACGCGCGAGCGGGTGTAGTTCACCTGTCCGTAGGCTTCCGCATGCTCATTGATCTCGTAACGGCCCAGGGCGGTTGCTTGATAACGATCAAGCCCGGTCTGGAAGAGATTAACCGGATTGAAATTATAGGTCTGGATGTCGCTGACAATCAGACCCGTTGCTGGATCAATCTGGCCTCTGCCATCGAGGGTGCCGTCATCGCCAGGCGTTCCCCAGACACCGGGAGGTCCCGCGATGAGCGAGGGAACCGTCGTGCCCGATCCCTGCGGGTTGCCGCTACCGGAAGAACGCGATACTTGGCCCCAAGCCCGGTCACCCTGAAACACGGGGTCAACCTTGGTATGGCCAACGCTGAAAACGACGTTGCCTTTACCATCCGAAGAGTTGGCGCCCATTGTGGCTTCGATGCGCTGACGTGCGCCATCGCCATACTTGGACTGGCCGTACGAGCTCTGAACTTCAACGCCCTCGAAATCGCGGCGCAGGATGAAGTTGGCCACACCAGCAATGGCGTCAGCACCGTAAACCACCGATGCACCACCGGTCAGCAGATCGACACTCTGGATGAGCGCAACCGGGATCGTGTTGGTGTCAACAACGCCGGAAAGATCGTAAGGAACAGGGCGGCGGCCATCGACAAGCACCAAGGTGCGATTCGAGCCAAGACCACGCAAATCGAGTTCGGCCGCACCTGTTGCACCGTTGTTGGTGCCGGGGCCAACCGTCGGGGAGACGCTCGGCAACTGCTTGACGAATTCTTCAACTGCGACGGGCTGCGTACGCATGAAGTCTTCGCGTTCGATACTGGTGACCGGGCTGCTGGTGGTCAGGCCAGGCGTGGAGATGCGGCTGCCGGTGACAGTAATGGTGTCGAGCGTCGCTGCTTCATCGGCGGTCTTGCTTTGCGCTACGGCGGTCGAAGACAACGCAGCGTTACCTGCGCCCAGAACGAGCGCGAAGACAACCGCATCGCGCAGCTTGTTGGACTTGAAATTCATTAGCTCTCTCTCCAAGTGATCTTGGGTACTGCCAAGGGTTTGTTGGCCCGGCGGGGGATCCGAAGAAGCGGATCCAAAACGTCAGGGTGAACCGATGGTATATGCGTTGCGTCAGGAATTAAAGTCCCGTTAATGAAAAAGAAGAAAGACGTGAAATCGGGCGACGAACGGTCGGCCACAACGCAAAACGCCACCGGCTGGTGACCGGTGGCGTTGCTAAATTATTTTTTCGAATCAGAGGCTTACAGGTCTTGCTCGTACCTGACGTACGGGATGGTCCCGTCGCTGTTGCTCTCATTGTTCGGGGCAAACGGGTTCTTGCCGCGGGAAATGACGTTCTCCGCGCCGACCGTGAGCTGGCCGCTCCAGGGGGTGCGCCAGGTCAGGCCCAGGCCCAGGCCTTCCCACTTTTCCGGCTGGCCGGGGACGTCGACCACGCGCCCGATGACATTGGCGCTGAAGGCGCCGTAGCCGCCGCCGACGCTCAGAGTCTTGCTGTCCCATTGGTCGGCAATGGCCGGCGAGACGTCGGCCAGCGGCACCAGGCGGGCGCGGGCGTAGGTGCCACCGATGGACACGAAGCCTTCGCGGCCGATGTTCTTCTGGCCGAAGACGGTGAGATCGTTCTGCTCCACACGGGTCAGTGGGGCCTTGCCGGCACCGATCAGCCAGGAGGGCAGGGTGTCGCGGCCGGTTCCCGCGGTTACGCCGGCGCGTGCGCCGTTGCGGTTGAAGCCCAGCGTGGCAGACACACGGCGCGAAGCGGCCGCGCTGTCTTCTTCGTCATCGCCGATACCTGCGAGCAGGCAATGGCTGGCAAGGCCGCTGATATTGGTGCCGCGGCTGCTGTTGCACAGCAGGCCGAGCGAATCGCCGGAGGTCAGGCCGAACGCGGCATCGAGCGAATTACGCCCGAAATGCCAGCGCGCGCCGGCCTTCTGCTCGCCGGTCGGTTCCAGATAGAGGAAGGCTTCGACCTTGCCGCTGCCCTTGTTCCATACCGGCAAGATGGTGCTTTCACGGATCTGGGCTGCCGACTGCGCGTGCACGCCGCTGGCTGCCGCGAAGGCAACCAAGAGAGCGAGCGGAAGGCGCAGAAGGTGTCGCATACCAGAGTTCAGACCCAGAGGCAGGTGTTAAGTTCCCGATAGCGGGCAGTGAGGATGCTAGGGTGTTTATGAATATTTAACAAGTCCTCGCTCTCCCCAGAACGTCGCTTGCCAGATGCTCTACTGCAACCGTTCTGGCGCATCCTGCGATGGCTGCGCCTCGCTGAAAAGTACGTCCAGCTCGGTCAACGGGAAGTGATACTCACGCCCGCAGAACTCGCACCGCACCTCGACTTCCCCAGTCGGCTCCGCTGCCGCGCGCGCTTCGTCTTCGCCCAGCGACTGCAGCATGGCGGCGACGCGCTCGCGTGAGCAGGAACAGCCGAAGCTTAGCGCCTTGTTGCCCACCAATTCGGGCGCTTCTTCATGGAATAGACGATGCAGCAGGTCTTCACCGGCGACCGAAAGCAGTTCCGGGGCGCCCAGGGTGTCGAACAGGGCGCCGACGCGGGTCCAGCCGTCGGTGTCGCCTTCGTCGCCGGGCAGCTTTTGCAGCAGCAGGCCAGCAGCCTGGTCTGGGCCGGCGGCCAGCAGCAGGCGGGTGGGTAGCTGCTCGGATTGCAGGAAGTAGGTTTCGAAGGCTTCGGCCAGATCCGGCGCCTGCATGCCCACCAGGCTCTGGTAGCGCTGTGGTTCGCGCGGGTCCAGGCCGGGGTTCTCGATGGTGATGGCCAGCAGGGCATCGTCGCCGAGCTCGCGCAGATCGGTGGGCGCATCGGCACCGTCGGCGATCTGGACGATGCCGCGCAAGGTGCCGGCGGCGGTGCATTCGGCAAACAGCGTGCGCAGGCGGTCATTGCCGCGCAGTTGTACCGACAGCCGGCCGTCCACCTTGGTGTGGCCGGTGAACAGCGCGGACGCGACTGCGGCTTCGCCAAGCAACTGGCGTGCAAATGGCGGGTAGTGGGCAGCGCCCTGGATGTCGCGCCAGGCCTGGGTCAGACGCACATGCACGCCACGCACGCCGGCGGCAGGCAACAGGAAACGGGAAAGCTGATCGTGATCGGTCATGGGAGCGTCGGACGTAAGGGACGCCAGTGCCGGATAATGCGGCAGGCATCGGGATGAAGGTCGTAGCGAACAATGGGGACGGACGGATTGGATGACAAGCAGGCCAGGCCACCGCGTCGGGCGCGGCGTTGGCTGCGCTGGATGCTGGCGGCACCATTGCTGTTTGCTGCAGCGAGCGTGCTGCAGGTGTTGGCGCTGCGCATCATCGACCCGCCCATCAGCACGGTGATGGTGGGCCGCTACCTGGAGGCCTGGGGCGAGGGCGAGGCGGGGTTCTCGCTGCACCATCAGTGGCGCGACCTCGACGAGATCGCGCCCAGCCTGCCGATTTCGGTGGTGGCCGCCGAAGACCAGCAGTTTCCGTCTCACCATGGGTTCGATCTGCAGGCGATCGAGAAGGCACGCGACTACAACGCGCGCGGTGGCCGCGTGCGCGGCGCCAGCACCATCAGTCAGCAGGTCGCCAAGAACGTGTTCCTGTGGCAAGGCCGCAGTTGGGTGCGCAAGGGGCTGGAGGCTTGGTACACGCTGCTGATCGAGCTGTTCTGGCCCAAGCAACGCATCCTGGAGATGTATGTGAACGTGGCCGAATTCGGCGACGGAATCTACGGCGCGCAAGCGGCGGCGCGGCAATTCTGGGGCAAGGATGCGTCGCGGCTGACGCCGACCGAATCGGCGCGTCTTGCAGCGGTACTGCCATCGCCGCGGCGCTATGACGCGCGCCGCCCCGGCGCTTATGTGCAGCGCCGCACTGCGTGGATCCAGCGCCAGGCCCGTCAGTTGGGTGGCCCCGGCTATCTGCAGGCGCCATGAGCGCGACCGCGATGCTGCCGGCCGATCAGAACGCTCCGCTCACCGCGGAACGCCTGACCGTGGTGATTGCCGCCTTCAACGAAGCGACCAGCATCCCGTTGCTGCACCCGCGCCTGCAGGGTGTCCTGGCTGGCCTGAGCGGCGTGCAGACGCACGTGCTGTATGTCGACGATGGCAGCACCGACGACACCTGGCAGGTGCTGCAGGCGCTCACCGAGGCCGATGCGCAGGTCAGTGCAGTGCGCTTATCGCGTAATTTCGGCAAGGAAGTGGCGATCTCGGCCGGGCTGGACCATGTGCAGCCGGGTGCGGTGGTGCTGCTGGACGCGGATGGCCAGGATCCGCCGGAGCTCATTCCCGAGTTCGTCGCGTTGTGGCGCGCCGGGTACGACAACATCTTCGGCACGCGGGTGTTTCGCGAGGGCGAGAGCTGGTTGAAGCGTGCGGCCGCACATGCGTTTTACCGGGTGATCCGGCAGTTGTCGCGGACGCCGATTCCTGCCGACACCGGTGATTTCCGGCTGCTCTCGCCTCGGGTGGTGCAGGCGCTGCAGCAATTGCGCGAACGCCATCGTTTCATGAAAGGGCTGTTTGGCTGGGTGGGATTTCGCCAGGTGGCGCTGCCGTACCGGCGCGCGCCGCGCCTGTCGGGGCGCAGCAAGTTCACGGTGTGGCGGCTGTGGAATTTCGCGCTGGACGGCATCACCAGCTTCTCCACCGTGCCGCTGCGCGCGGCCACCTACCTGGGCATGCTGACGGCGCTGGTGGCGTTCGGGTTCGGTGGCTGGGTGATCGTCAAGGCGGCGCTGATGGGCGACCCGGTGCCCGGCTGGCCGACCATGATGTCGATCATCCTGTTCCTGGGCGGCATCCAGCTGATCGCGCTGGGCATGATCGGCGAGTACCTGGGGCGCCTGTACGACGAGGCCAAGCAACGGCCGCTGTATCTGATCGATACGTATCGCGGCGCGGCGGGAGTATTCTCGGGCGACCAGTCCAATCGCGGAGCAGGCCATGCAAACGGTACGGCAGCTGTTGGGGATGAAGCAGGTTGAGGTGTTTTCCGTCGCGGCCGACGCCGCGGTGATCGAGGCCATCCGTCTGATGGCCGACAAGGGCATCGTTGCGGTGTTGGTGATCGAGGGCGAGCGCCTGGTTGGCATCGTGTCCGAGCGGGATTACGCGCGCAAGGTGGTGTTGCGGGACCGTTCCTCGTCCAGCACCAGCGTGGCCGAGATCATGAGCCACGCGGTGGTGACGGTGTCGCCCGCAGACTCGGTCGAGCACTGCATGCAGCTGATGACCGATGGGCGTTTCCGGCATCTGCCGGTGGTGGATAACGGCCGCGTGCAGGGCGTGATTTCCATCGGCGATCTGGTCAAGGCGGTGATCGAAGCGCAGCAACAGGACATCGACCAGTTGCAGCGCTACATCGCCAGCTGAGGCGAGGCGTTACTGCGCGTACTTGCCGCCGCAGTCGCTGTCCTTGCCGGGGCCGGGTTCGAAGGTCGCCAGCAGGGCAGCGGGCGGGGCGATGCTGCCCAGTGCAACCGCGATGGCGCCACGCACGCCCAGCGCCTTGAAATCCGGGCGGAACGACGGGTCCTTGAAGGTCCCGCCGATCCGCAGCGGCGAGCGCAGGCTGAGGATGCTGCGATCCTTCGGGCGCGGGCGCAGCAGCAGATCCAGCTGCTCGTCCTTCAAGCTGATACTGCCTTCGCCGATGATGATGGTGTCGGTGCTGTCGAAGGCCAATGCGCGCGATTGCATCACGCCATCGCGCACACCGAAGTCGCCGAAGATGCAGCGCACCGGAATCTGCCGGTCGCGGGTGACCAGGTATTTCAGCGATTCGGCAATATCCAGGCCGGCCAGTTCCATGATCAGGTTGCCCACGTGACCGCGGCCCATGCCCACACCGATCGAGCCGTCGGCGGTACCGAGCATGGTGGCGATCGAGTTGCCACGTCCTTTCAGATCCAGATCGCCACCGATCGCACCAGACGCCTGCTTGGCCAGGGTGGCATCAGGGAACAGCTTGTCCAGGCGGATACCGCGAATCGCGGCCTGCAGTTGGGTGGAAATCACCGGGTTGCGTGCGTCCATGCGGATGGTGGAGCGGATATCGCCGCCCGCCACGCCGAAATTGAGTGGATCCAGCTGCAGCAATCCATCCTTCAAGCGCAGCGATGCATCCATGTCGTCCAGTGGCCATGACGGTGCATTGATGCGCTGCGCGCGCCAGCGCACCTGCGCATCCATCGCCCGCAATTTGGACAGGTCATAGGGCGTGTCGGGCAGTACGCGGCTGTTGGCCGCCAATTGCGCTGCCTGCTTCTTTTGCTCGGCGTTGGCCGATTCGTTGGCGCCGGTCTTGGGCGGTGCGCCGACAAACCCGGCGAGGTCGTCGAAATCCAGGCGTTTGGAGGCCAGATCGGCGCGCAGGAAGGGGCGCTTGTTGCGCAGATCCACTTCGGCGGTGCCTGAGAGATCGCTATCGCCGGCCTTGCCGGTGAAATCTTCGTAGCGCCAGATATCGCCGTTGCGGCGCAGGCGGCCATCCAGCGTGTACGGCGGGGTGGAGGGCATCGCCACGCCGGTTAGCGGATACAGGTCTTCCATGTCCTGGCCGCTCAATGCCATCTGCAGGTCGAACACCTGGAACTGAAACGGATTGGTCAGCGTGCCGCGCACGTGGGTGCGGGTGGCCCCGGCACTGCCGCGCAGGTCGATCCGGAACGGGTGCTCGGTCTGGCTCAGCTCCAGCGGCGAGGCGGTATTGCCTTTGAGCGTGAAGGGATAGCCCTTCCAGCGACCCTTGCCGTCGATGCCGATCGGTGCGGCGCGCTGATCGCTGCGCGGTGGTGCCAGGCTGTTGATGGCGACGTCCACGTCAGACTTGTTGGCCGCATCGATGTACTGCAGCCGGCCGTCCTGCACCAGCAACCGGCCCAGTCGCGGCAGGGTGCCATCGCCGCCGCTCGTCTCGAACACCCAGTTGCCGGGGTGGGTGTCGTCGCCGGCTTCCAGTATTACTTTGGCGTGCTCTAGCCGGATCTCCGGCAGGCGGACCTTGCCGCGCAGCAATGGCCAGAATTCGACATCGATTTCGGCTGAGCGCATCTGCGCCATGGGGCCGCGCTTGGACCATGCGGCGTTGCCCAGGCTCAGCTGTTCGCCGCGCACGGTGACGATGCGGCCCAGATCCACATCCAGATGGCCCAGGTGGAATTCGCGCCCGGTCTTGGCGCTGACTGCGCGCTCCACCGGGCCGCGCAACCAGTTCCAGTCGAACACCAGCACCAGGATCACGATCAGTGCCAGCACGATGCCGGTGCCGATCAACCAGCGGCGTCGGCGTGGTTGGCGAGAAGGGCGGGCGGCGATGGGAGCGGTCGGGGTAGTCACCCGACCCATGGTTGGCGAAGCCTCGTGCACGGCGCGCGAACGCGCCATCGGTCACACGATTTGCGCGGTGACCGCCACAAAGTGGCAAGCGCTGCCGGCGAGCACGAACAGATGCCAGATGGCGTGGAAATAGCGCTGCGTGTCGCGTTGGTAGAAGTAGGTGCCCAACGTATAGAAGATCCCGCCGGCGAGCAGCCAGCATAGAGACCAGGTGTCGACCGCTGCCAGCAGCGGCTTGATCGCCACGATGATCAGCCAGCCCATTGCCAGGTACAGGATGGTCGACAGCAGCCGGAAGCGGCCAGTGAAAAACAGCTTGAATATCACGCCCGCTGCGGCGATGGTCCAGATCGCAGCGAACAGGCTCCAGCCCCATGGCCCACGCAGGTTGATCAGCATAAACGGCGTGTAGGTGCCTGCAATGAGCAGATAGATCGCGCAGTGATCGAGCACCTGCAGGCGGGCTTTGGCACCCACGTGCGGGATGGCATGGAACAGCGTGGATGCGACATACAGCAGGATCAGCGTGGCACTGAAAACGATGGTGGTGGCCAGCTGCCAGCCATCGCCGTAAATCGCGGCCAGGGTGATCAGGACCGAGCCACCGGCCAGTGCGGCGATCGCGCCCAGGCCGTGGGTCACCGCACTGGCGATTTCATCGCGCAGGTCGGTGGAGGGGGGGCATCTGCATTCATGCCCAAAAGGTACCGTAACCGCGCAAAAATCGCATCGCCAGCGGTGGCGCTGGCTTGTGGCGATTCAAGTGGCGGTCAATCGACCGCGGTGGCGTAAGCGTGTTCGCGCGTTGCGGAAAAGCGCACGTCCGGCGCGCGTTCCTGGGCCAGCTGCAGGTTGACCCGGGTGGGTGCGAGATACACCAGTTGCCCGGCCGCATCGATGCCCAGATTGCCGGCGTTCTTCTCGCGGAACTCTTCGAGCTTTTTGGGGTTGTCGCAGTGCACCCAGCGTGCGGTGGTGACGCTCACCGGTTCGAAGATCGCATCCACGCCGTACTCGTCCTTGAGCCGGTAGGCCACCACGTCGAACTGCAGCACACCGACCGCGCCGAGGATCAGGTCGTTGCTCATCAGCGGGCGGAAGAACTGCGTGGCGCCTTCTTCGGACAATTGTGCCAGGCCCTTCTGCAACTGCTTGAGCTTGAGCGGGTCGCGCAGGCGTGCGCGGCGGAACAATTCCGGCGCGAAGTTGGGAATGCCGGTGAACGACAGCGACTCGCCTTCGGTGAAGGTATCGCCGATGGAGATGGTGCCGTGGTTGTGGATGCCGATCACATCGCCCGGCCACGCTTCGGCGGCGATCTCGCGATCGGAGGCCATGAAGGTCAGCGCGTTGGCCAGCTTCACGTCCTTGCCGCTGCGCACATGCAGCGCTTTCATGCCGGCAGTGAGCTTGCCCGAGCACACGCGCATGAACGCCACGCGGTCGCGGTGCTGCGGGTCCATGTTGGCCTGAATCTTGAACACGAAGCCGCTCAACTTGGGCTCGACCGCTTCGACGCGGCGGCCGGTGGTATCGCGTGCCTGCGGCGGCGGTGCGTGCTCGACGAAGAAATCCAGCAATGGCTGCACGCCGAAGTTGTTGACGCCCGAGCCGAAGAACACCGGCGTCTGCTGCCCGGCGCGGTAGGCATCCAGGTCGAACGGATTGCTGGCGCCTTGCACCAGTTCCAGTTCCTCACGCAGTTCGTCCAGCATCTGGGTGCCGATCTTTTCGGCAAGGCCCGGCGCATCGAGCGAGGGAAAGATGGTGGAGTCCTGACGGGTGAAGTTGCGGCCCTGCTCGTACAGGTGCACTTCGCCGGTGATCAGATGCACCACGCCCTTCAGGCGCTGGCCCATGCCGATCGGCCAGGTGACCGGGGCACACTGGATGCCCAGCACGGTTTCCACTTCATCCAGCAGGTCGATCGGGTTCTTGCCTTCGCGATCGAGCTTGTTGATGAAGGTCATGATGGGGGTGTCGCGCAGGCGGCAGACTTCCATCAACTTGATGGTGCGTTCTTCCACGCCCTTGGCCACGTCGATCACCATCAGCGCCGAGTCCACCGCAGTCAGCACGCGATAGGTGTCCTCGCCGAAGTCGGCGTGGCCGGGGGTGTCGAGCAGGTTGACGATCTTGTCCTCGTACGGGAACTGCATCACCGAGGAGGTCACCGAGATGCCGCGCTCTTTTTCCAGCGCCATCCAGTCCGAGGTGGCGTGGCGGGCAGCCTTGCGTCCCTTCACCGAGCCGGCCATCTGGATCGCACCGCCGAACAGCAGCAGCTTTTCGGTCAGCGTGGTCTTGCCGGCGTCGGGATGGGAAATAATGGCGAAGGTGCGGCGGCGCGCGGCTTCGTTGGAGACTTCGGACATGAGGGAGCGCGCCCGGTCGGACGCCTGCGGAAACTGAGGAAGCCGATGATTATAGCGGCTTCGGTGCGCCGGCCTGCGGCAGGCCAGGGAGCCTGGCTGGCGCTGGCGGCACGCGTCAGGGCGCGGGCGAGGGGAAGTGAAGCTCGCCTTGTGGGCCACTCATCCGGAATGGCAGCGAGATCAGCCGCAGGCCGACATTGCGTTGCACCGCGAAATGCAGGTGCGGCGCGGTGCTGAAGCCGGTGCTGCCGGCGCTGCCGAGCCGCTCGCCGCTGCGCACGCGCTGACCGGGGTGCACCAGCACGCCCGTCGGAGCCAGATGGGCGTAGATCGCCATGCTGCCGTCGGCATGCAGCAGGCGCACCAGGTTGCCGCCACCGGCGTCCGGCCCATGCGGGCCGGCTTGGTCGGCGCCTTGCTGGATCTCCATGACCACGCCGTCGCGGGCGGTCAGCACCGGGGTACCGGCGGGCAGGGCGAAGTCGATGGCATACCAGTTGGGATCGTCGCTGTGGCTGTACTGGCCGCCATAGCCCTGGTCCACCTGGATCGGCACATCGCGGAACGGCAGTTGATAGCGCGCTTCCTGCAGTTGCGCCTGCGGGTCGCCGGGCACCACCTCCAGCCGCAGGCCGAGCCCGTCCAGGGGCCTGCGCTGGCTGACCGGGTACACGCGGGCCAGCAGGCGCCGTTCGCGCGCGCCCAGCGACTGCACCAACGGAAGCTGCGGCACGGCGCGGTAGTCGGCGCTGGGCGGCGCGCTCAGGCGCACTTCGGCCGGGCCGTCCAGTGGATTGACGGCCCAGGCCAGATACACCGGTGCATGCCATTCGAGCTGCAGGGCCGGGCCCGGCGCGGCGGCGGTTTCGGCGCGTTGCGACGCACTTGCAGGTGGCGTTGCGCCCACTGCCGCTGCGCCAGGCCAATGCCAGCGCTGCTGCGCGGCGACCGGTGCCGCGGGGATGCACAACAGCAGGATGACGGCGGAAACGGCGGCACGAAGCATGGGCGAGCGACTGCAGTCGAGGTCGGGCGAGAGGGGCGCAAGTATGCGGTCCATCACAGCCAGGTGGTATCGGATGAAAATATATCTTTCCATCCGCATGAAGAGATTGACATCGCAAAAAGGCGGTGGCATCGTAGCCTCACCATCGAGACCGGCGGAGGGACAGGCCCTTTGATGCCGGGGCAGCCAGCGGAGCGCGCAAGCGCCCGCGTTTGGTGCCAAATCCTGCGGGGACCTCCGCGTCCGCCGAAAGATGGTTCGAATCGTGCCCTCCGCACGTCGAACGCGAGCTCCCGCGAAGCTCGATGGCCGATCCACCCCGGATATCGCCATGAGCCTCGTGACCACAGCATCGCCACTCACCACCGCCGACACCTACACGCCCGCCGCTGATGGCGACGCCCCGCCTGCCGTGTGCGGCGAGCTCGTCATCAATCTACCGATGCGCCACGCCGGCCAACGCGAGCTGCGCCTGCGCTACGAACTGGTTGGCGCGGAGCAGGCGCCGGTGGTGTTCGTGGCGGGCGGAATTTCGGCCCATCGCCATCTCGCTGCCAGCGCGGTATTTCCCGAGAAAGGTTGGGTGGAGGGGCTGGTCGGTGCCGGCCGCGCGCTGGACCCGGCGTCGCGCCGACTGTTGGCCTTCGATTTTCTCGGTGCAGACGGCAGCCTGGATGCGCCGATCGACACCGCCGACCAGGCCGATGCAATCGCCGCACTGCTGGATGCGCTGGGCATCGCGCGCCTGCACGGCTTTGTCGGTTATTCCTACGGCGCCCTGGTCGGCCTGCAATTCGCCACCCGGCATGCGGCGCGGCTGCACACGCTGGTTGCGGTGAGTGGTGCCCATCGGGCTCATCCGTATGCCGCCGCATGGCGTGCCCTGCAGCGGCGCGCGGTGGCGCTTGGCCAGTTGCAATGCGCCGAGCACCACGGGCTCGCCCTGGCACGCCAGTTCGCGATGCTGAGCTACCGCACCCCGGAAGAATTCAGCGAGCGCTTCGATGCGCCGCCGGAAGTGATCAATGGCCGCGTGCGCGTGGCCGCCGAAGACTATCTGGATGCCGCTGGCGCCCAATACGTGGCGCGCACGCCGGTGAACGCCTATCTGCGCCTGTCCGAGTCCATCGACCTGCACCGCATCGACCCGGCCGCGGTCGCCGTGCCCACGGTGGTGGTCGCGGTGGAAGGCGACCGCCTGGTGCCGCTGGCCGATCTGGTCAGCCTGGTCGAAGGGCTGGGCCAGCGCGGCAGTTTGCGCGTGCTGCGCTCGCCCTACGGCCACGACGCCTTCCTCAAAGAAATCGATCGCATCGACGCGATCCTCACCACTGCCCTTCGCACGACCGGAGAAACCGCATGAGCTTTCGTGACCCTGCCGACGCGCCCTGTAGCGCTGCCACCGCCGCCGTCCGTGCCGGAATCGACCGGGACACCGCCTACGGCGCGGTGACGCCGCCGATCGTGCTGTCGTCGAACTTCTCCTTCGACGGCTTCGGCAACAAGCGCCAATACGACTACACCCGCAGCGGCAACCCCACCCGCGACCTGCTCGGCGAAGCCCTGGCCGAACTGGAAGGCGGCGCCGGCGGAGTGATCACCTCCACCGGCATGGGTGCGATCAACCTGGTGCTCAACGCCTTGCTGCAGCCTGGCGACACCCTGGTGGTGCCGCACGATGCCTACGGCGGCAGCTGGCGGTTGTTCAACGCGCTGGCCAAGAAGGGCCATTTCGCCCTGATCACCGCCGACCTCACCGACCCGCGCTCGCTGGCCGATGCATTGGCGCAGTCGCCCAAGCTGGTACTGATCGAAACCCCGTCCAACCCGTTGCTGCGCATCACCGATCTGCGCTTTGTCATCGAGGCCGCGCACAAGGTGGGCGCGCTGACCGTGGTGGACAACACCTTCCTGTCGCCGGCGCTGCAAAAGCCGCTGGAATTTGGCGCCGATCTGGTGCTGCATTCGACCACCAAGTACGTCAACGGCCACAGCGATGTGGTGGGCGGCGCGGTGATCGCGCGTGATGCGGAGCTGCATCAACAGCTGGTGTGGTGGGCCAACGCCCTGGGCCTGACCGGTTCGCCGTTCGATGCGTTCCTGACCTTGCGCGGGCTGCGCACGCTCGATGCCCGCCTGCGCGTGCATCAGGAAAACGCCGATGCGATCGCGGTGCTGCTGGACGAACACGCGGCAGTGAACCAGGTGTATTTCCCCGGGCTGGCATCGCATCCTGGCCATGCGTTGGCGGCACGCCAGCAGAAGGGCTTCGGCGCGATGATCAGCTTCGAGCTCAATGGCGGTGAGGCGGCGGTGCGTGCGTTCGTCGACGGGCTGCGTTATTTCACCCTGGCCGAATCGCTGGGCGGCGTGGAAAGCCTGATCGCGCATCCGGCCTCGATGACGCATGCGGCGATGACCGCCGAAGCGCGCGCTGCGGCCGGTATTTCCGATGGCTTGTTGCGGCTGTCGGTGGGCATTGAATCCGCTGAGGATCTGCTGATCGATCTGCGCGCCGGCCTGGCACGTGCGGAAGCCGCGTTGAGTGCGGTCGCGCGCAAACAGGTCGACGCGTGAGCGCCGTGCTGCCTGTCTCGCGCCGTTCGCCGGTGGCTGCCGTGACGCCCACACCGCGACTCGCCCTGTTGGGTACCGGCAAGGTGGGGCGTGCCTTCGTGACGCGCTACACCGCCTTGCAGCAACGTCAGTTGCGCCTGCCGCGCTTTGACTGGCTGGCCAACTCGCGCATTGCGCACGATTGCGGTGCCGGCGCGGAGCAGGCATTGCAGCTGGCCAACGCGGCGCCGCGTGGCCGTGCGGAGCTGCAGCCGTGGGCAGAAACCACTGCGCTGCGCGCCGGCGATGTGCTGGTGGATGCCACCGCCAGCGACGTGGTGGCGGATTGGCACGTGGAATGGCTGACCCGCGGCGTGCATGTAGTGACCGCCAACAAGCTGGGCCAGGGCACGGCACTGTCGCGTGCGCAGGACCTGTATGCCGCGCGTCACGCCAGCGGCGCGTATTACGGCGACAGTGCCACCGTGGGTGCTGGGTTGCCCTTGCTCAGCAGCGTGCGTGCACTGGTGGCCGGCGGCGACCAGATTCATTCGATCGAAGGGGTGTTGTCGGGGTCGTTGGCATGGCTATTCCATCGCTACGATGGCAGTACGCCGTTCTCGGCGTGCGTCCGCGAGGCGATGGCGGCCGGCTACACCGAGCCCGATCCGCGCATCGATCTCTCCGGTGAGGACGTGCGGCGCAAGTTGTTGATCCTGGCGCGTGCGGCCGGGCAACCGCTGGAAGCCGAGCAGGTGCATGTGGAATCGCTGGTGCCTGCCGCGCTGGCGTCCGTGGCGCCGGAGGCGGTGGACGCGCACCTGGAAACGCTCGATGCGCTGGTGCAGACACGTTGGCAGCAGGCCCGTGCCGCCGGCCGCTGCCTGCGGTTCGTCGGCCGCGTAGACGGGCATGGGGCAAGCGTGGGCTTGCGCGAATTGGCTTTGGACCACCCGCTGGCGGGCGGCGCGGGCACCGATAACCGTGTCGCCATCAGCAGCGATCGCTACCGCGACCAGCCGCTGTTGATTCAAGGGCCGGGCGCCGGTGCCGAAGTGACCGCGGCGGCGTTGCTGGACGATGTGTTGCGGATCGTTGCTGGCTGAGGTTGCGGTGCTTCGCACCCGACGCCTTGTTGGTGCTGTCGCGTGCGAAGCATGCTGCGGTTCGGCCCGTGCGGTGTCGCCTCTGCGCTGTCGGCTCCTGCGGTGCGTGCGAGCTGGGGCAGCGCGTAGGTGACCGCATGCAGCCCCGTGGAATGCTTCCGACAGAATTGGAATTGCGCGCTAAACCACGTGTTCCCAATCGGCGTTAGGCGCGTGGTGATCGCGCACGCGCCTGGTACTAGCGGCGCGCATGTCCGGACACGCGCGCCGCAACTGGCTAGCGGGAAATCGCCTTCAATAATTCAGCATTGAAGCGCACCGGATCCTGCACCTGTGGCGAATGTCCCAGGTCGGCGAATTCGACCAGCGTGGCATTCGGAATGGCCTCGGCGGCGCGTTTGCCCAGCTTGGTGTAGTCACCCACGCGCGCCTTCACCGCTGGCGGTGCGGTGTCCTTGCCGATGGCAGTACGGTCCTTGAGCCCGATGAACAGCGTGGTTGGCACGGCGAGCTTGGGCAGCTCATAGACCACCGGCTGATTGAACACCATGTCGTAGGTCAGCGCCTGATTCCAGGCCACGGCCTGTTTGCCGTTGCCCAGCGACATGCCGGCCTGCATGCGCGCCCAGCGCTCGAATTCCGGCTTCCATTGGCCAGCGTAGTACACGTCCATCTGGTACTTCTTGATGCGCTCGAAGCTGATCTTCAGCTCGTTGTCGTACCAGGCATCCACGCTGCGCCACGGAATGCCTTCGGCCTTCCAGTCTTCCAGCCCGATCGGGTCGACCAGCGCGAGGTGCTCGGTCGCTTGCGGGTACATCAGTGCATAGCGGATCGCGAGCATGCCGCCCATCGAGTGCCCAACCACCACGGCGCGCTGGAGACCGAGCTTCTGCAGCAGGGCATGCGTGTTGTCGGCGAGCTGTGCGAACGAGAACTGATAGGCGGCCGGTTTGCTGGATTTGCAAAAGCCCACCTGGTCCGGCGCGATCACGCGGTAGCCGGCCTTGCTCAGTGCGGCGATGGTTTGCTCCCAGGTGGCGGCGCAGAAATTCTTGCCGTGCAGCAGCACGGCGGTGCGCCCGTTGGCTTTGCCCGTTGGCGCAACATCCAGGTACGCCATCTCCAGCGCCTGCTGTTGCGACGTAAAGGCGTAAGTTTTCACTGGATAGGGGTAATCGAAGCCTTCCAGGCGAGGGCCGTAACTGGCCTCCTGGGCCATCAGCGGGCCGCAGGCCAGCGCCAGGGCGAGAGAGCAGGCAAGGTGTCGCATCGCGATCTCCAGGTGAGCAATGCCGCAAGGCTACACAGCGCGCTGTGGTGAGCGCGTACAGCACGTGGCGGCCGCTACTGAGCGCCACTCAACGCTTGCGCTGTACAAGGGCGTCGCGCCTGTACCTGGATCGAACTGTCGAGCAACGGTTTGGTTGGCAGCTAGCGTCGCGCTGACCATCGCGATTTGACGCGCGCTTGTCAGAACAGGCGAGTGGAGAAATAAAAGAAGAATCGCAGACGCGTGCGAGGGCAACACGGTGCCACGCGCACCACGCGGGCGATTGCGATCAACGTATCAACGGCGCGCCGCGGTGCCGTACGGCCGCTGCTTGGAACAAGCGCAGCGTCCGCGCGTAGTACTGTCATGTTGTCCAACCGGTCACCGCTTGCGTCCAGCAAATGATGGCCGGTCTTGTGTCACGCACGCACTAAGAGCAGCGATCAAAACGACTGCGCAGCCGCCAGGCGGGCGCGGCCGGTGCTCGGAATCGGCATGTACCCCCCACGTACACTCCGGTTCCTCAGCGCCGTCCGCACCCACCTGACGACTGCTCGCTACGTTTTGTTAGCCGCTCTAAACCACGCACTGGCTCAGCATTCGATGACATTCACCGCCAGCCCGCCACGGCTGGTTTCCTTGTACTTGTCCTGCATGTCACGGCCGGTGTCGCGCATGGTCTTGATGACCTTGTCCAGTGACACCTTGTGCTTGCCGTCGCCACGCATGGCCATGCGGCTGGCGTTGATGGCTTTCACTGCCCCCATCGCGTTGCGTTCGATGCAGGGGATCTGCACCAGCCCGCCGATCGGGTCGCAGGTCAGGCCGAGGTTGTGCTCCATGCCGATTTCCGCTGCATTCTCGATCTGCCCGGGGTTGCCGCCGAGCGCGGCGACCAGGCCGCCGGCGGCCATCGAGCAGGCCACGCCCACTTCGCCCTGGCAGCCCACTTCAGCGCCGGAAATCGAGGCGTTTTCCTTGTACAGGATGCCGATTGCCGCTGCGGTGAGCAGGAAGTCGAAAATGCGTTGTTCCGAAGCGCCCGGGCAAAAACGATCGAAGTAATGCAGCACCGAGGGAATGATGCCGGCTGCACCGTTGGTGGGCGCGGTGACCACGCGGCCGCCTGCGGCATTTTCTTCGTTGACGGCGAGTGCGTAGAGGTTGACCCAGTCCAGCGTGGTCAACGGGTCGCGCATCGCCGCTTCGGGCTTGGAGGAGAGCTCGCGGTACAGCGCAGGCGCACGGCGCGAGACGTTCAGGCCGCCGGGCAGGGTGCCTTCTTCGCGAATGCCGCGTGCCACGCACGACTGCATGGCATTCCACAGCTCCCGCAGGCCGGCGCGGATCTCGTCTTCGCTGCGCCAGCTCTTTTCGTTCTCGAACATCAGTTGCGCAATGCTCAGGCCGCTGCGCGCGCACTGTGCCAGCAGCTCGTCGCCGCTGAGGAACGGGTAGGGCAACGGAGTCTCGTCGGCCACGATGCGGTCGTCGGCGGCGTCGTCCTGGTTGACCACGAAACCGCCGCCCACCGAGTAGTAATCGCGCGTGGCGATCACCGCTTCGGTTGCATCGTAGGCGGTAAAGCGCATGCCGTTGGTGTGGTAAGGCAGCTTCTGCCGCTTGTTCATCGGCAGGTCGCGCTTTTCGTCGAAGCTGATTGCGTGCTGGCCCATCAGGTTGATGCGCTTGCTGCTGCGGATGCGCTCGAGCGTGGCGGGGATGACATCCGGGTCGATCAGGTTCGGGCGATGCCCTTCCAGCCCGAGCAGTACCGCCTTGTCGGTGCCATGGCCGCGCCCGGTCAACGCCAGCGAGCCGAAGACTTCGGCGCGCAGACGTGTCACCTCCTGCAAGCGGCCGGTATCTAGCAACCAGCGGTGGACGAAGCGCTCGGCGGCGCGCATCGGCCCCACGGTATGCGAGGAACTCGGACCGATACCGATCTTGAACAGGTCGAACGTACTGACAGCCATGCGTGCCGGAGAGGTGAGCAAGAAGCCCGCTATTCTAAGCGCTTGGCGATTGCAGCACGGCTGCAGCGCAGCATGAGACCCCGCATGGCCCTGACCCTTTACCAGCGCGACGACTGCCACCTCTGCGACCAGGCCGTGGAAGTGCTGGCCCAGGCGCGCGCAGGCGCGTTCTTCAGCGTGTTCATCGACGACGATGCGGCGCTAGAGTCCGCTTATGGTCTGCGTGTGCCGGTCTTGCGCGACCCGGTAGGGCGGGAGCTGGACTGGCCATTCGATGCGCCACGTCTGCGCGCCTGGCTGGACGCTGCACCCCATGCATGAGACATAAAAAAACGGCGGACCCGACGAGGTAGTCCGCCGTTCAGTGGCCGCGTCCTGGTGCGGCCAGTGGCGCGTCACTTCGCCTTGAACACCACCTTGGTGCTGATTGCCGTTTCGTTGGGAATGGTCTTGGTATCGGTCCAGTCGCCGCCGCCCACGCCGAAGTCCAGGCGCTTGACGGTGGCCTTGCCGGCCAGCACCGGCTGCGCGCCGGGCGTCCAGGTGAAGGTCAGCGTGACTGGCTTGCTGACACCGCGCAGCTCCAGGGTGCCGTCGGCGGCGTACTGGTTGCCGCCCAGCGCGCGGAATTTCTCGGCGTGGTAGCGCGCGGTGGCGAACTTGGCCACGTTGAAGAAGTCCGGCCCCTGCAGGGTGGAATCGCGGTCGCCGTTGCCGCTCTTGGCACCGGCCAGCGGGATGCGCACATCGAGCTTGGCGCCGGCCAGGTTGGCGGGATCGAAGCTCAGCGTGGTGTCGAAGCCCGGGAAGGTGCCGGTGAACACTTCGCCGTCGTACTTACTGGCGAACACCAGCGAAGAGCCGGGCGCCTGGACATAGTCGGCGGCCAGCACCGGGGCGGCGGCGAAGGTGGCGACCAGTGCAGACGCAACCAGCAGGGGGGAGGCAAACAGCCTGGAAGACATGCGACATCCTTTACGGTTTGGGGGAGAGCCAGCCACGCGGCAGCATGCGCGTCAGCGTGGCATCGCGTTGGAAGAGATGGTGGTAAAGCGCGGCGCCGGCATGCGCCAGGACCACGGCAATCAACAGCCAGAAGCCCCATTCGTGCACGGCGTGCGACACCGCGCGCAGCTGCTCGTCCGGTGCGCTGAGCTTGGGCACGTTGAACAGGCCGAACCAGCGGAACGGGCGCAGCCCGCTGGTGGAGTCGTACAGCCACCCGGACAGCGGCATCGCAAAGATCATCGCGTACAGCAGCCAGTGGGTGAACCCGGCGATGCGTTCCTGCCAGCTTGGCGTGCCCGGCACCGGTGGCGGGGCGCCGGCATATAGCCGCCAGCCCAGGCGGGCGATGACCAGGGCCAGCACGGTCAGGCCCACGGATTTGTGCGCGGTGTAGACCCAGAAATACTTGGGGGTCTTGGGCAGCTCGCCCATGGTCAGGCCCACGATGCCCAGCACCAGGATCAGCAGCGCGATCAACCAGTGCAGGGTCTGGCTGACGCCGCCCCAGCGCTCGACATTCTTCAGGCTCATCGGCCGCTCTCCGTATCGGTGGTCGCTGGCGCGGGTTGCTCCGGCGCGGCGGGGTCGGTGGTCTTGCTGCCATCGTCGTCGCTGTCGGCGCGGCCTTCGCGGACGGCCTCGGCTTCGATGCGCAGCTCGACGGTGTCGCCGATCATCGACTTCCAGGCATCCACGCCGAACGCGGCGCGGCTGAGCGTGGCCGTGGCCGAGAAGCCGGCGGTGCGGCGGAATGGCGGTAACGGATGCCGCTTGAGCGCGTTGAGGGTGACGTCCAGCGTGACCGGCCGGGTGACCCCGTGCAGAGTGAGGTTGCCGGTGACCTTGGCGTGGGTCGCATCGCTGGCCTCGACCTTGGTGGAGACGAAATGCGCGTCAGGAAAGCGCTCGGCGTCGAGTAGGTTGCGTGCCAGGGTGGCCTCGTTCCATTTCGCATCGCCTAGGTCCGCGCGGCGCAGCGGCACGGTGACCTCGAGCGTTGCCGCCGCCCAGTCGTCCGGGTCGAACACCAGGGTGCCGCTGCTGCCGGACACGGTGCCCAACGCCTTGGAAAACCCGGCATGTTCCACCGCGAACAGCACCCGGGTGTGGACCGGATCCAGCGCGTAGCGCACCGGCGCGGCGGTGGCGGCGAGGCTGGTCAGGACCAGGGCAGGGAAGGCCAGCAGGCGGGCGAGAGGCGTCATGGGCGGATTCTAGACACATCCCGGCAGCGCGCGCTTGGCTTGCGTTCGCAACGATCCGTTGCGAGCATGCGGGCTGGACGTGGAAAGGATGCCCACATGCGTTTGCTGTTGTTCGTCGTGCTTGCTGTCCTGGCAGGGGTTCCTGCGTTGGCAGAGGTGCCGGCCATTCCGAGGTTCCGCATCGTGGGCCCGGCCGATGGGCTGCCGTCGACCATGATCACCGCCATTGCGCAGGATCGCGCCGGTTATTTGTGGATGACCACCGGCGACGGGTTGATCCGCTACGACGGCGCCGGGTTCAAGGTGTGGCGCAACGACCCAGCCGACCCACGCTCGCTAAGAAGCAATCTGCTGCAGGCGATCTATATCGACGCACAGGATCGCATCTGGCTGGCGCTGGGCGGAGCCGGTGTGGCGATGTTGAGCGCCGATCGCGCCACCTTGACCGCTTACCTCCCTGAGAAGGTGCCGGAGTTGTCGTTTGGTGACGTCTACGCGATTGCAGGGCGCGGCGACGAAATCTGGTTCGGCATGTCCACCGGCAACGTGCTGCGCCTGGATGCAAAGGGGACGTTCACCTCGCTCGATCTGGCCAAGATGGACGACCCGCTGGCGCCCAGCGCGGTGTACGCGCTGGCGCTGGATGATCGCGACCGGATGTGGATCGGCACGCTCGGCGGCCTGGCGTATCACGATGGTCTGGCCGCGCACCGCGTGCACCCGGATGGCGACGACAGTGGCATCAATGCGCTGCAGTGGGTGGGGCAACGGTTGTGGGCCGCCACCGACACCGGATTGCGTTACATGGATCCCTCCGGCGTCTGGCACACACCGTCGTGGGCGCCGATGTTTGCGGCGGGCAACCGAGTGTGGACCGTTGCCGACGCAGGCGATGGCGAGTTCTGGCTAGGGACCGAGCAAGGTCTCTGGCATACACGGCCCGGGCAGCCACCGGTCCCCGTCAACAATGGTGATTCCCCGTTGGTGTCCAACCGGCACGTCACTACCATCTGGCGCAGCCCGCATGGCGGCATCTGGGTGCCGCTGCATGGGCGTGGTCTGGCCTATCTGCGTGAAGACTGGCGTCGTACTGCGGCCTTCAAACAGGTCAACGATCAGGGCAAGGGGCTGTCCTGCAGTCTTGCACCGGCAGCGCGATCCGGCGGGCTATGGCAGTTCGATGGCAACGGGCGTCTGCTGCGCTACGACACATCATCCGGCGCCCTGATTCAGACCGGCATCCAGGCTGCGGATCTGGGCACGATGCAGATCACCACCGCGCTGGAAGACAGCCGCGGCAAGCTCTGGTTGGCCAGCGGTGAATATGGATTGTCGCGCCTGGACCTGCGCACCGGCGCGCTGGAGCACTTCAGCGACGAAGGCCCGGCCGAAGCGGCACTGTGGATCGGTGAACCGGGCGACGGCACGGTGTGGGCCGCTTACGAGCAAGTCATCCAGCAGCGCGATCTGGCCACCGGACGCCTGTTGGAGACGATCAATCAACAGCATCCGCATGGGCTGACGGAAGTGGTGTCGCCGCAGATCCGCAAGGGGCCGGATGGGCGGATGTGGTTGAGCGCCTTCGGCGGCATGTATGCGTGGCAGGCCGCAACGCGGCGCTTCGTCTCGGTGCCAGGGCTGAAGACGGACGAGACGCTTCAGGCCTTCGTGGTCGAAGATGCAACGCACCTGTGGCTGTATCGCGCAGGCAGTCTTGAGCGTTGGTCCAGTGATGGCGAAGTCTGGAAACGGGAACGCCGCATCCGTTCTGCCGAGGGTTTTCCGGCGATGGACGCCTACGGGCTGGAACGCGATGGCGCCGGCCGGCTCTGGATGTCCGGGCCTCGCGGCCTGTGGCGCATCGATCCGCGCACGCCGCAGGCACGCATCCGCAGCTTCGGCGTGCGCGACGGATTGACCAGTCTGGAGTTCAGCCACCGCTGTCTGATGATGGCCCGTAACGGTGTACTCGTCGGCGGAACGGCCGATGGCTACACGGTGCTGATCGACACGCAGGCGCCGGACGTGCCCTCGTTCACCCCGGCAATGCGCCTGGAAACGGTCAGCGTGCAGCTTGCCGATCGGCGCCGCATGCTGCCGATCAGCGGTGGTTTTTCGCTCTCGCCAGATGATCGCCAATTGCGCATCAACATGCGGCTACTGTCGTTCGTGGACCCTATGGCCAACCGGTATCGCACCCGCCTCAGTGGCTTCGACACCGGCTGGGTGGATCACGATGCCAGCGGGATGCGCGAATTCTCGTCCTTGCCACCTGGCGACTACGTGCTGGAAATGCAGGGGATCGACCCGTTGGGTAACGCCTCCAAGGTGCAGACGCTTGAATTCATCGTCAATCCGCCCTGGTGGCGCAGCCGTCTCGGCATCGCCGTGATGGTCTTGGTCGGCATGATGTTGGGTGTCTTGCTCGCCGCCGCTTATCGCCGGCGCGTGCGTATGCGTGCGCAATGGCAACTGGCGCAGCACAAGCGTGAGCTCGCCGAACAGGCCTCGCAGGCCAAGACACGTTTTCTGGCGACGCTTGGGCATGAAGTGCGCACCCCCATGACCGGTGTGCTGGGCATGAGCGAGTTGTTGCTGCAAACGCCGTTGGATGGGCGCCAGCAGGGCTATGCCAGTGCGATCCAGTCGGCGGGCAAGCACTTGCTGCGGCTGGTCAACGATGCGCTGGATCTGGCGCGTATCGAGGCGGGCAAGCTGGCATTGGACGATCGCGATTTCGATCTGCGTCAGTTGATCCGGCAGGTGGTCGACCTGGTGCGGCCCAGTGCCGAACAGAAGCAGCTTGCGTTCGAGTGCCACCTGGATGAGAGCCTGCCGCGCGCGCTGCATGGCGATGCGAACCGTGTCCAGCAGATCCTGCTCAACCTGTTGTTCAACGCGGTCAAGTTCACCGAGCGCGGGCAGGTGCGTCTGCGCGTGTTGCCCCTGCAGGCGGGCGGCGGCGGTATCCGCGTGGAGGTCAGTGACACCGGGCCGGGCATGAGTGAAGAGCAGCGTGGGCGGCTGTTCCAGCGCTTCGAACAGGCCGAAGGAGGGCGCACGACCACGCGGCATGGCGGCAGCGGGCTGGGCTTGGCGATCTGTCGCGAGCTGGCAGCGGCGATGGGCGGGTCGGTGGGCGTCAGTAGCGCGTTGGGGCAGGGCGCCTGTTTCGTGGTGGAGCTGCCGCTGCGCTGGGTGAGCACGCCGGCGCCTTCGACTACCGTGGTGACGCGTGCGGTTCCGCCGGTGCACCAGGCGCCGCTGCAGTTGTTGCTGGTCGAAGACGACGTGACCGTGGCGCAGGTGATTGTTGGCCTGCTGCAGGGGCGCGGGCATCACGTCACGCACGTGTTGCATGGCCTGGCGGCATTGGCCGAGGTGAGCGCGCGCAGCTTCGACGCGGGCCTGTGCGACCTGGACCTGCCGGGGCTCGATGGCGCGGCGCTGGTGGCGCAGCTGCGCGCACGCGGCGTGCGCTTCCCGATCGTGGCGGTGACCGCGCGCGCCGATGCCGATGCCGAGCCCCAGGCGTTGGCCGCCGGATGCAATGGGTTCTTGCGCAAGCCGCTCACCGGTGACCTCCTGGCACAGGCCTTGGCCCAGGTCCTGGCCGATGATGCGATGGACAAGGCGCCGCCGGAGACGCCGGTCTGAGTCCTGAACGCCAGCGTGCGGGTACAGTGCGACTGGCGGATGGCATTGGGGAATGCAGGGACGATGGGGATCACAGTGCAGTTGCGGAAACATGCCAGCTGGGTGCTGGCGGCGGTGCTGCTGCTGATGGGCGCGAGTGCGCTGGCGGCAGAACAGATCGAAACACCACGCATGCGCCGGTTCGGTCCGGGCGATGGCTTGCCCTCGCGCATGGTGCTGGCTTTGGCACAGGACCGGCAGGGGTATGTCTGGGCCGCGACCAGCGATGGGCTGGCGCGCTATGACGGCATCGGCTTGCAGGTGTGGCAGCACGACCCACTGAGCGCGCGCTCGATCCCCGGCAACGAAGTGGAAACGCTGTTGGTCGATGACCGCGACAGGGTTTGGCTGGGCATCAATGGCTCGCCGCTGGCCATGTTCGATGCCGAGCGCGAGGGCTTTGTCAGCTTTCCCGCCGTCAGCAACGCCTGCGCCGGTCAGGTATGGGCGCTGGCACAGGCGCAGGGCGCACTCTGGATCGGAACCAGCAACGGTGGCCTGTGCCGGCGCGAAGAAGATGGCCGGCTCACGGTGTTCCGTGCCACGCCCGATGCGCCGGACGGGCTGCCCAGCGACACCATCATGAGCATGCTGACCGACGCACGCGGCCGGTTGTGGATCGGCACCGGCAGCGGGCTGGTGATGCGCGATGGCGAGCGTTTCGTGCGCATTGCACCCGAGCGCCTGAGTGCCACGGTCTTCAAGCTCAGCAAGGATCCGGATGGCACGTTGTGGGTGGGCAGCAGCAAGGGCCAGTACCGGGTCACGCCCGCTGGCGTGCTGGAGCCTGCGCCGTGGAAGGGCGCGGAGAACGTGCGCGCCGGGACCGTGGTGCACGACGTCCACGGGGGCTACTGGGTCGCTGCCGCCGATGGGTTCTTTCGCGTGGCCCCCGGAGAGACCGCGTTGCGGGTCATGGACGGTGACCGTGGCAGCGGGTTTCTCACCGCAGAAAGTGGCGTGCTTGATCTGCTGCAGGATCGCCAGGGCGGGCTGTGGCTGGGGCTGATTTCACAGGGCCTGGCGTATCTGCCGCCGGACTGGCAACGCTTTTCCACCATCTTGCAGACCCAGGGCAAACCGCTGGAAAGCCTGTACCTGGTCAATGCCGCTGCCGATGGCGACAGCTTTCTGGTGACAACCGGCGACGGGGTGTATCGGCTTGGTGCGCAGGGTGACGTGGTGCCGGTGGTGCACAGCGCGGCGCTGGGCGGGGACACCGTGCAATCGGTCTTGCCCAACGCCGACGGTAGCCTGTGGATTGCGCTGCGGGATGACGTCACCCACTACGTCCCTGCGACTGGCAAAAAGCGCCGGCTTGGGCTGCAAGTTGACCAGGACAAGAGCCAGCGACCGGAGTTGATGGCGCGCGGGATCGATGGCGAGTTCTGGCTGTCGATTGTGGGAGGTGGCGTGCAACGGCGTGCCGCAGACGGGCGCCTGCTGGCGGAGTTCCGCTTCGGGACCGATCTCAGCGAACCCGGCGGCATGGTGCAGCAGCTCACCATCCGGCCAGACGGCTCGGCCTGGGTAGCGGCTGGCGATGACCTGTGGGTCTGGCAGGGCGAGCGCTTCCGCCGGGTGATCGACGATGCCGAGCACGAGGTCTATGCACTGGCATTCGTGTCGCCACGCGAGTTCTGGGCCGGGCGCCCCGGGGCGCTGGAGCGATATGGCTGGGATGGCCACAAGGCCACGCTGCTTGAGCGCGTGGGCCATGCGCAGGGGATGCCGGCCACCGAGATCCGTGGCCTGGCGCTAGGGGGCACTGACACGGTGTGGGCCACCACCTCGCGTGGCTTGTTCGCCTACCGACGCGGCCAACCGCAGGTGCGCATGTTCGGTCAACGCGACGGCCTGCCGGACAGCGAATTTTCGATGCGTCCGCCAGTGACCGGCCCCAGCGGGCAGGTGTTGGCGCTGACCACCAGCGGCATCGTGTTGTTCGATCCCACGCGGCCGTTCGCCCCGGTGCCGCAGGCGCAGTTGGTGATCCAGTCGGTACAGGTACGCCGCAACGATGCCGAACGCCCGCAGCAGGTGCCACACAAGCGGCCGATCGTGCTGCAGGCCCGTGACCGCGACCTGCGCATCAGCGCACGGCTGCTGTCGTTCGTGGATCCGGGGCTTGCCCGTTATCGCTATCGCGTGGACGGCTACGACGAGCGTTGGGTGGAGCAGGGCGCAACCGGCGAGCGTGTCATCTCGCGGTTGCCGCCGGGCGACTACCAGGTGCAGGTACAGGCACGCGCAGGCACCGGCGACTGGGTCGCCGCACCAGCGTTGACGCTGCAGGTGCAGCCACCGTGGTGGCTGAGTCCGGCGGCGCAGATGGTCGCGGCGGCGGTGTGCCTGTTGCTGTTCGGCCTGGGTGTGTGGGCGTGGCGGCGGCGGGTGCGGCGTCAGCAGGAATGGGTGCTGGCGCGGCAGCGTCAGCAGCTTGCCGAGCAGGCATCGATTGCCAAGTCGAATTTCCTGGCAACGTTGGGGCATGAAGTGCGCACGCCCATGACCGGCGTGCTGGGCATGAGCGAGTTGCTGCTGGCCACGCCGCTGGACGCAAAACAGCGCAGCCACGTCGATGCGATCCGCAAGGCGGGTGCGCATCTGCTGCGGCTGGTCAACGACGCGCTGGATCTGGCGCGCATCGAGGCCGGCAAGCTGGAACTGGTGCAACAGCCGTTCGAACCGTCGCAGCTGACCCAGGAACTGGCCGATTTCATGCATCCCATCGTCGAGGCACGCGGCCTGCGCTTTCACTATCGCAACCAGTTGCCCGCCGCGCTGGTGGTGGTGGGCGATGCCACGCGCGTGCGTCAGATCCTGATCAACCTGCTCGGCAATGCGATCAAGTTCGCCGAGCGCGGCGAGGTGGGGCTCACCGTCAGCCAGCAGGGCGACTGCCTGCGTTTCAAGGTGCGCGATTCCGGGCCGGGCATCGGGCCGGAGCAACAAAAACGCCTGTTCCAACGCTTCGAACAGGGCGAGGGCGCGCGCACCAATGCGCGCTACGGGGGCAGCGGATTAGGCCTGGCCATTTCGCAGGAACTCACCGTGGCGATGAAGGGCAAGATCCGCGTGCGCAGCCGGCTCGGGGTCGGCACCCAGTTCACCGTGGATCTGCCGTTGCCGATCGACCGCTCGCCCCTGCGTCCGGTTGCCGGCGAGGCGCGCACGCCAGCTGGCGCACCGCTGCGCATCCTGCTGGTGGAAGACGACCCCACTGTGGCCGAGGTGATCAGCGGCCTGTTGGCCGGGCGCGGCCATCGGGTGGTGCATGCCGCACACGGTTTGGCGGCCTTGTCCGAAGCGGTCGACGGCAAGTTCGATGTGGCGCTGCTGGACCTGGATCTGCCCGGGCTGGATGGCTTTGCGCTGGCGGCGCAACTGCGTCGGCTCGGGCACACATTCCCACTGCTGGCGGTGACCGCACGCGCCGATGGCGACGCACAAACCCAGGCACAGGCCGCCGGATTCGATGGGTTCCTGCGCAAGCCGGTCACTGCCGACATGCTGGTCGAGGCGATCGCCGCCGTGCAGGCTGTGGCACGCGAGCGTGACCGGGCAACGCCGCTGCTTGGGTGACTTGGCGACTTCTGTCACTGGTGATCTTCTACTGCGACCGGATGCAAGACTCGGCGTAGCGCTGGTCAACGCGGCGCCGAGCGGGCGTGCAGTGCTTCGATTCGCCCAGCAGTGCGTGGCGACGATCGCGCCTGGCAGTAGTTGATCCTGAGTGGCGGTAGAGCTGCCACTCGACAAGGACCGACTTGATGCGTCCCGCGTCGGTAACGACATGCGCGCTGCTTCGCCGCGGGCTGCCACACGCTGCCGGCCTGATCCGGGCAAGCCGGTTGACGCTACTAGCGCAACGCTATGCGTTGCTACTAGCGCAACGCTCTGCGTTCGCAAGTACAGATGCCTCGCTGCGGCTGTTCGGGAAGACACTGCACGCATGCAGCCGATGGCCCAGCGGAGCAGTGCGGTGCCCAACCCGTCGCGGATTGCCAGCGTGAACGCTTGAGGTTGCTCGCGCTTGCCGGCGCAGCGCGTGGCCCGCACTATGCGGCGACTTGTCGTGAAACGTGTCCAGTGCGCCTTTTTCCGTCCGTTCTCCATTGGGTTGTCGCCTTATTGTTGCTGAGCCTGTGCGTGACCGTGTCACCGGCACTGGCCACGCGTGCGCCGGTGATGCCGGTGCCCAATCAGGTCACGGTTGCAGACGGGTTGCCATCGGACGTCATTGGTGAGCTGGCCGAAGACAAGCAGGGCTACCTATGGCTGGCCAGCGACGACGGGCTGGCCCGCTTCGATGGGCGTAATTACCGCATCTGGCGGATGGAAGAAGGCCTGACCGGTAACGCGATCTGGACCATCTGCGTCGATCAGGACAACCGGGTCTGGATGGGCTTTGAAAATGGCGGTGCCGGGTTTCTCGAAGCCAAGACACGCACTTTCAAGCCCCTGGAGAATGCGCAGTTCCCCGAATTGCGCCAGATCACGGTGTGGTCGCTGGCGCAGACCCAGAACGGCGACATCTGGCTCGGCACTGCAGCGAACGGGCTGTATCGCCGCCGCCCCGATGGCAGCATGCAGCAGTTCTTGAATGTGCCCGGCGACTCGGCCAGCCTGCCCGCCGACGCGGTGAACGCACTCCGCGTGGCGCCCAACGGGACGCTGTGGATTGCAACCCCGGGCGGGCTGGTGCGCTGGGACGGCAAGCAGTTCACGCGTGTGGCGCTGCCGGGAAGCAGTCAGACGGTGGGCCGGCTGCGTCTGGAGCGCGATGGCAATACGTTGTGGGTGACCGATGGAGCAGGCGAGCTGTTTCGCCTGGATGCCGAGGGGCGTTTCAGTCCCCATCCGTGGCAAAACATGCCCGCGAACCAGCGTGTCTACAACGTCTTGTTGCGCGATCGTCGTGGGCGCTATTGGCTCGATACCAACGCCGGCATGGCGCTGTCTGAGACCGGCACCGACGTGGTCCGCGTGCCGATCTACAGTTTCACTGCCCACAGTTTGGTAAATCGCAACTGGATCGACTCCTACGAAGATCGGGAAGGCGGGCTGTGGTTTGCCGCGCTGGAAGGTGGCCTGTGGCACCTGCTGCCGCATTGGGACACTTTTGCGGTGTTGGCGCATCGCCCCAAGGAGCCTCACTCGCTGGCCAATACGTCCGTTCTGGCGACTGTCGCCTCGGCCTCGGGCGGGGTGTGGCTGGTCGGCAGCAAAGGTGTGCTGGAACGGCTCGACCCTGCCACCGGCCGTTTGCAGACGCATCTGGAGCACATCGACCCGCTGCATCCGCCCGACTCGGTCTTCGAGGACACACGTGGGGTGGTCTGGATTGGCGTCGAAGGCACGCTGGTGCGCTACGACCCGCGGACCCGGCAGGTCAAACGGTTGCCCATCCGTGCAGATGTGGCACCTGATGCCGAGGGGGCCGCCGATCGCCCCCTGTGGATGGCAGAGGATGGGCAGGGGCAGCTGTGGGTGTCGGTGCTCGAATACGGCCTGCAGCTGCGCGATGCACAGGGCAGCCTGGTGCGGACCATCGTCAACGGCACGCATGGGCTGGAGCCGCTGACCATTCTGGACATCGGCACCGGCCCGGACGGCCAGGTCTGGCTGTCCAATAACGCCGGTCTGCGGCGCTGGGACCCGCGTGCGGATCGGTTTGTGCCGGTTCCCGGTGCGCCGTCCCAGGCCACCTATGTGTTTCGGTTCGCCGAAGGCGGCGTGGTCTGGCTGGGCGTGGTCGGCGAAATACGCCGGTATCTGTGGGATGGCACCCAGCTCAAGCTGCTGGACAGCATCGGCAAGGACCAGGAATTCCCGATGGTGGCGCCCAACGGGTTGGTGGTCCATGCCGGTGGGGTGGCCTGGGTGTCGAGCCAGCGTGGGCTGATCCGGATCGACCCCGGCAGCAAATTGGTGCGCGTGTACGGTGTGCACGACGGGCTGCCTAATCCGCTGATGATCAACCGGACACTGGTGCAGGCCACTGGCGGGCAGATTGTCGGTGCGGCGCCGGATGGGGTGGTGGTGTTCGATCCCACCGCGATGCATCCCAATACCCGCAGGCCACCACTGCTCATCGAGCGCGTTGGGGTACGGCGTGGCGAGCGTGGTCTCGACATCACCGGGCAGGAGCCGCTCACCATTCTTGACGACGACCGCGACCTGCACATCGTGGCGCGCATGCCCACCTTTACGCATCCGGATTCGTCCAGTTACCGCTTCCGTCTCAGTGGCTACGACCCGGACTGGATCGATGTCGGCCCCAGCGGCGAGCGCCTGTTCTCGCGCCTGCCACCGGGCGACTACACGCTGGAAGTGCAGGGCCGCACTGCCGACGGCATCTGGTCGGCCAGCCAGACGCTGACGTTCCAGGTGCTGCCGCCGTGGTGGCGTAGTCCGTGGGGGCTGGTGCTGCTCACCCTGCTGGCGCTGTGTGTCGTAGTGGCAGCGGTGCTGCTGTATCGCCGCCGCCTGCGTCGCCTCAACGCCTGGCAGCTGGCCGTGCACAAGCAGGAGCTGGCCGAGCAGGCGTCGCTGGCCAAGACACGCTTCCTGGCTACGCTCGGCCATGAGGTCCGCACGCCGATGACCGGTGTGCTGGGCATGAGCGAGCTGTTGCTGAAGACGCAGCTGGACCACAAGCAGCGCAGCTACACCGAATCGATCCGGCGCGCCGGATCGCATCTGTTGCGGCTGGTCAACGATGCGCTGGATCTGGCGCGCATCGAGTCCGGTCGCCTGGAGCTGGATCTGCAGCCGTTCTCGGTGCGCCAGCTGGTGGCCGAAGTGGAAGCGCTGATGGCGCCGCTGGCGCAGGAGCGCGGGCTGCGTTTCAGCCTGGAAGTCGGCCTGCTTGGCGACATTACCGCAAGCGGTGACTCCACCCGTATTCGCCAGATCCTGCTCAACCTGCTCAGCAACGCGATCAAGTTCACCGAGCGCGGCGTGGTCGGGCTCAAGCTCAGTACGCTCGGTTCCTACCAGGGGCTGCGCTTCGAGGTGGCCGATACCGGGCCGGGCATCAATGCCGACCAGAAGGCGCGCCTGTTCCAGCGCTTCGAGCAGGGCGATGGCGCCAAGACCACCTCGCGCTACGGCGGCAGCGGCCTGGGCCTGGCCATCTGCCAGGAGCTGGCGATGGCGATGGGCGGGCATATCGAAGTGATCAGCCGCCTGGGCGCAGGCACGCGCTTCGTCGTCGACCTGCCGCTGCGCTGGGTCGCGTCCAATGCCGTGCTGGCCGGCGAGGTGGCACGCGACAGCGCGAACGTGGCGCCCTTGCGCATCCTGCTGGTGGAAGACGAACCCACCATCGCCGAGGTCATCGTGGGCCTGCTGCGCGCGCAAGGGCATTCGGTGGTGCACGCACCGCACGGGTTGGCCGCCCTCACCGAGGCCGCGGATAACGCATTCGATCTGGCACTGCTGGATCTGGATCTGCCGGGGCTGGACGGGTTCGCACTGGCGCGGCAGTTGCGCGTCTTCGGCTATGACATGCCGCTGATCGCGGTGACCGCACGCTCCGACGAAGCCGCCGAACCCATGGCGCAGCAGGCAGGCTTCGACAGTTTCCTGCGCAAACCGCTCACCGGCGACATGCTGGCCGATACGATTGCCGAGGCATTGCGGCGAGTGCGTCCGCGCGAGGAGTTGTAGCGCGGGCTTGGTGCGCGGAGTGGAGCAAAGCGGCTTTGGTATTTCCTGCGCCAGCCCGTCAACGGCGACATGCTGGTCGGTACGCGTGCTGACACATTAGGCGTGTGCGACCGTGCAAGGAGTCTGAGCCTGGCGCGCGAGGTGGAACAGGCGACTTGGAATTGTCCTGAGCACGCCGCTCACTGGCGATACGCTGGAACGCATTGCGATGTTTGCACCGCGAACGGCGTTTTTAGCGCGGCTATGGCGGGTGATGCAGAGATTGCCTTCGGCGCCGCAGGGCATGCCGTGCATGAGAAAAGCGGGAGCAACGTTCGCTTGTCCAAGTGCTGAAGCAGCATGCCGCCTGCATCCGTTGCCGGTGCGTTTCGGCTGGGGAGCGTGGCCGGCTATGCATTAGGAGGTGAGGCGTAAGTGCACGTGTCCGCGATGCCACGCGCATCAACGCGGCAGCGTGACTGATAGTCGGCGGCGTGACGGCGGTATGCGCAAATGCGCCGAAATTGTGGGCTTCTACTGCAGTCACGTAACTGCCGTAACGAGAACCGCACGCGCATGTCGCAGCGGCAATCAACTGCCATCAGCGCGGCACCACCCGCATCACCCAAGCCTGCTCACTCGGCAACTTCCTCCACTTGCTTGGGATGCGGCAGCGTTTCGGCGAGCTGCCAGAAGATCAGCGTCGAAGACAAGGTGATCGCGCCGACGCACAGGAAGGTGGTGTGCAACGCCGCAGTAGCGCCGTGGCTGTCGCCAAGATGCGTGTTGAACGCCGCCAGCAAGCTACCTGCCGCTGCCGCGCCGAACCCGGTAGCCAGCATCATCACCATCGACAGCAGGCTGTTGCCAGGGCTGGCCTGGTCGCGATCCAGATCGCGCAGGGTTACCGTGTTCATGACGGTAAATTGCAGTGAGTTCACTGCGCCGAAGCAGGCCAGCTGCAGCACCCGTAGCCACAGCGGCTGGCCCGCACTGATCAGCGCGAAGCTGGCCATCGCCAGGCCCACCAGCACGGTGTTGAGCATCAGGATGCGGCGGTAGCCGAAGCGGCCCACCAGCTTCACCGCAGCGCGCTTGGCGGCCATGCCGGCCAGTGCCACCGGCACCATCATCAGCCCGGCATTCATCGGGCTCATGCCCAGACCCACCTGCAGCAGCAGCGGGATCAGGAACGGCATCGAGCCGCTGCCTACGCGCGCGAACAGATTGCCCAGAATGCCGATGCGGTAACTGGCCACCTTGAACAACGCCAAGGGGAACAGCGCCGCCGGCGCGCTGGCCGCATGCAGCCAATAGCCGGCCAGCGCGGCCAGCCCGCCGATCGCCAGCAACATCACGAACGCATGCCGCAGGCCAAGCTCGGCAATGCCGTCCAACGCCAGCGAGAGCGCCACCATGCCGAACGCCAGCATCAGATAGCCGACCAGATCGAAGCGCTTGCGTGCGTCGCCGTAATGGTCCGGCATGATCTTCAGTGCGGCGATGAATCCGATCACGCCGATCGGCAGATTGATCAGAAACACCCAGTGCCAGGAGGCGATCTCCACCAGCCAGCCGCCCAGCGTCGGCCCGATCAGCGGCCCGATCAGCGCCGGGATCGCGATGAAGCTCATCGCCCGCAGGAAGTCGGCGCGCGCCACGGTCTTGAGCACCGCCAGCCGGCCGACCGGCAGCAACATCGCACCGCCAATGCCTTGCACCACGCGTGCAGCCACCAGCTGCGGCAACTGCTGTGCGGCAGCGCACAGCAACGAGCCCAGCGTGAACACGATGATCGCGGCAAGGAAGGTGCGGCGCGTGCCGAAACGGTCGGCGATCCATCCCGAGGCCGGGATGAACATCGCCACCGCCAACGCATAGCTGAAGACCACCGACTGCATCTGCAGCGGGCTCTCGCGCAAGCTGCGCGCCATCGACGGCAGCGCCGTGTTGACGATGGTCGCATCCAGCATCTGCATGAAGATGGCCAGCGACACCAGCCACAACAGCGGCTTGATGGTGGCATAGGCGCGCATGACGGGAACGGGCTGAGACATGGGGGCTCCGTCGAGAGGACGAGGCATTATCCTCGCCGCGCTGTGCAGGAACTCGGAAGGGTGTGCGCATTTGCGGGGCTTTATCGATCGATGGGTTGGTTGTGCTCTCGACTGCGCCGCACCGGGGCCGGTATTCGGTGTCTATCTCCCTGTCTGGTGGGTTCAGCGGTTGCGCAAGGCTGCATTGATCGTCGACTTAACTTGCCGCCGATCACGCAGTGCCGTGCCGTAGCAAACGTTTTGGCGTCTGCGTCGTTGCCTTGCGCTCAACGGTTGCGCAGGGCTTCATTGATCGGCGTCTTGGTTGTGCCGTCCATCGCGGCGGGCAGTCCAGGTGTTCGGCGTCTGCGCCTCAAGCTTGCGTGCTCAATGGTTATGCGGAGCGTGAGCAATCGATGAGTGGGTGGTGCTGTCGATCGCGTGGTGCCGCGCCGACGTTCGGCGTTTGCCAGTGTCTTGGTGTTCCCAACGGTCGTGCGGGGCTGCATCGATTGACGCTTGGTTGTACTGCTGGACACTGCGCCGGGGCCAGGCGTTCGGCGTCCGCGTCGGTGCTTTTTGTGCGCACCTGTGTGAAACGCACGGCAGTATGTTCGCCAGCTTGGTATATGTCAGTAGGCTTGTTTGAGCGCCATTTTCATGGGTTAAGGCGTGGGCTCACCAGTCGCTGTCGCATCGCGCGGACAGCACCCCATCACACGACATCGGTCTTCACCATCGGCCCAGACCGATGTCGTGCACGATCGACAGCAGTGGCTGTCGATCGCTTGCTACTTCACCGCTTGCTCAGCGTCTGCACCGCTTCCACCAGCACGCCAACGTGATCCGGATTCATGTCGGGCGACATGCCGTGGCCGAGGTTGAAGACGTGGCCTTCGCGCGAGCCGCCGTTGCCGTACGCGTAGCTGTCCAGGGTCCTGCCGACTTCGCTGCGGATCGCCTCTGGCGAGCCGTACAGCGTGGCCGGATCCAGGTTGCCCTGCAGGGCGACACGGCCGCCGGCGCGCTCGGCGGCGTCGGCCAGCGAGATCGTCCAGTCCACACCCACCGCTTCGGCGCCGCTGGCCGCCAGCTCGGACACATAGGCGCCATTGCCCTTGCCGAACAGCACCAGCGGGGTGCGCTCTTCACCGCTGCCGCGCTCCAGTTCCTGCGCGATGCGGGTGAGGTAGGGCAACGAGAATTCGCGGTACATCGCCGGCGACAACACGCCGCCCCAGGTATCGAACACCTGCAGCGCCTGCGCACCGGCCGCGCGCTGTGCGGACAGGTAGGCGATCACCGCATCGGTGACGGTGCTGAGCAGGTGGTGCAGCAGCTGCGGCGCGTTGAAGGCCATGGCCTTGATGCGCGCGTATTCCTTGCTGCCGCCGCCTTCGATCATGTAGCAGGCCAGCGTCCACGGGCTTCCGGAGAAGCCGATCAACGGTACCGCGCCATCGAGCTCGCGGCGGATCAAGCGCACCGCGTCCATCACGTAGCGCAGCTCGGTTTCCATGTCCGGCACGCCGAGGCGATGGATGGCGTCGGCATCACGCACCGGGTGGCGGAACTTGGGGCCTTCGCCTTCGACGAAATACAGCTCCAGTCCCATCGCATCGGGGATGGTCAGGATGTCGGAGAACAGGATCGCCGCATCCAGCGGAAAGCGCTCCAGCGGCTGCAGGGTGACTTCGCAGGCGATGTCCGGGTTCTTGGCCATGCCCAGGAAGCTGCCGGCGCGTGCGCGGGTGGCGCGGTATTCCGGCAAATAGCGGCCGGCCTGGCGCATCAGCCAGACGGGGGTGCGGTCCACGGGCTGGCGGCGCAGGGCACGCAACAGACGGTCGTTCTTGAGCATGGAGGTGATTCCTCAGCGCGGCGCGTCGGCGCCGCCGGTGATGACATGGAAGCCGCGTTTGAGCTGGGTGTCGCGGGCTTTTTCGAAGGCCCGGTCCGCCTCGTCCTGCAGCAGGTATTGGTCGCGTCGCAGTTGCGTGCGCCCGCCAATCTGGCCGCTCTCGCGCAGCAGTTCCCAGCCACCGAACAGATCCGGTTGCAGGGTCAGCTGGACGTAGCGAAGCGGCTCGTTGCCGCCCGGATCGTGTTGCAGGAGGATGCGCATGGGCCAATTGTAGCCGGGCGCTGCTGAAGGCTGCGTGGGCTGGGTGCGGGGCGATTGCCATGATCGCGAAGGCCTTGCATGTGGGGGTGGCGGGCGGCTGGCGGATGAGCGGCGGGTTGTCAGCTACAAGGCCAGAGGACGGCGCCGCGTAATGGCAGTGCCTTTGCGAGCGCGTGCAGTGAACGCGCAGCGTCTTGTTGAGTTGTCTGGCAGGCCGGGCAGGGCATGACCCATCAGGTCGATGTTGCTCTGTAGGAGCGCGCTTGCGCGCGAGGGGCGTTACCGGGGAGCCCTATCGCGCGCAAGCGCGCTCCTACGAGTTCCGGGTATCGGCGCTGCGGTTGCGTGCTGCAGATGAGTGACGGCGGCCTAGCGGCCGGCGAGCGCCTTCGTTAGGTGCCTGGG
>NZ_JBGOFY010000028.1:0-41736 GCF_041520885.1 Xanthomonas sp. NCPPB 2922
GCGCGCAAGCGCGCTCCTACGTGGGCATGCGTTGATCGAAACGTCAGCTTAATGTATGGATCGCCAAGAAGCGGGGGCGGTAGTTCGCGCCGCGCTGTGATCGCGGCGGCTGTCCAGGCGGCCGTGCATGTGCCGCCTACTTCCGCGATCGGCGGCGCACACTCTCGGCCACGTTGAGTACGCGGGCTGCAGCGGCTATTGCAAGCACGACCCAGAGGCGGATGTGCAGCGCGTTGTGCAGCAGTCGCACACGCATCGCCTCACACGCGACAGCAACGCCCTTGTAGGAGCGCGCTTGCGCGCGAGAGGCGTTCCCGGGAATGCCCTCGCGCGAGCGCGCTCCTACGTGGGGCATGCGTTGATCGAGACGTTGGCCAATCTACGGATCGCCAAGAAGCGGCCGCGGTAGTTGCGCTACGCTGCTGTCTTGGTGGCTCTCCATGCGGCGCCAGCGGCGCTAAGCGTTGCTAGTAGCGGCTGTTCGCACGACCGTAAGTGCTGCCCTAAATTCGCGAGCAGGCGCACGCAAACCCGACCACGCTGCATGTAGCGGCTACTGCAGATCGCGCAGATCCAGCTTGCGCAATTTCGGCGCCTTCCACGCAGTGGTCGCCACCACGCCCAGGGTCACGCAGCCACCGATCACCACCGCCGGCACCAGGCCGACCAGCCGCGCCATCACCCCGTCGTAGAACGCGCCCAGCTCGTTGGACGAGCCGATGAAAATGCCGTTGATCGATGACACCCGGCCGCGCATCGCGTCCGGCGTGGCGAGCTGCAGGATGGTTTGCCGCACCACCACCGACACGCCGTCGCACATGCCGTAGGCCAGCAGGATCGCCGCCGACAGCCAGAAGTGGCGCGACAGGCCGAAGGCGATCGTGCACAGCCCGAACCCGGCCACCGACAGCAGCAGGATGCGCCCGGCGTTGCGCTGCAGCGGGTGCCGCGCCAGCCATACGCCGACCAGGATCGAGCCCAGCGCAGGTGCGCCGCGCAGGATGCCCAGCCCTTCCGGCCCGTAGTGCAGTATGTCGTGAATGAAGGCCGGCAGCATCGACACCGCACCGCCGAGCAGCACCGAGAACATGTCCAGCGCCATCGCGCCGAGCATGATCTGGTTGGACAACACGAACTGCGCGCCTTCGGCAATGCTGCGGAAGATCGGTGCACGCGGGCCCGCGTTGACCGGCTCGGTCACGCGCAGCAGGAACAGCGCCAGGATGGCCACCAGCGCCACGCTTGCCGCTACGCCATAGGCCAGGCCCTTGCCACCCCAGGCGACCAGCACGCCGCCCAGCGCCGGGCCGATCACCATGCCGGCCTGGAAGGTCACGCTGCCGATGCTGGCGCCGCGCGCGAAGGCCTCGCGCGGCAGCGCCCGTGCGAACAGTGCGTTATAGACCGGCGACAGGAACGAGCGCGCCGCGCCGGTCAGCGCGATGGCTGCATAGATCGGCCACACGCCTTGTACCGGCAGCCAGCCATGCGTAATCGCCAACAGCAGCAGTGCGGTGGCGACCAGGCCCAGCACTGCGACCATGCCCAGGCGGCGGCGCGGCAGATGATCGACCAGATAGCCGGCAAACGGCGCGATGCAGAAGAACGGCAGGATCTCCGCCAGGCCGATCAGCCCGAGCGAGAGCGGATTGCGGGTGATTTCGTAGATATGCCAGCCGACCGTGACCGCGACGATCTGATACGACAACATCGCCGCCACGCGATACAGCAGCACCAGGCCGAAGCCGGGATGGGCGAACAGCGTGCGCAGCGAGGCCGCGGGCGAGGGAGGCGTGGGCGTGCTCACTGCTGGGCGCGGGCGGTGTCGCGAATGAAGGCCAGCATCGCGGCCACGCCGTTGCTGCGGGTCGGCGACAGATGCTTGGCCAGGCCGATGCCGGCGATGTAGTCCGGCTCGGTGGCCAGGATCTCCTGCGCGCTACGCCCCGAGTACACGCGCAAGGCGAGATAGATCAGCCCGGAGACGATCGCCGAGTCGCTGATGGCGTGGAAGTCCAGGCGCTCGGCATTGCCCTCCGGCACGATCCACACCATCGACTGGCAACCATGCAGACGGTGTTCTTCGGTCTTCCACTGTTCCGGGAAAGTGGGCAACTTGCGGCCCAGATCGATCAGGTACTGGTAGCGCTCGGACCAATCGCCGAAGAAGGAAAATTCCTCGGCGATGGTGGCCTGCGCTTCGACGGCGGTGGGTTCTAGCGGGAAGGGGGTGGTGGTCATCAAAATTCCAGAATCATTCGCAAAATCCAGGGTCGTTCGGTCAAAGCCCCTCTCCCTCCGGGGCGAGAAGGCGCGGTTTGCGCGCCACTGGCGCGCGTGCCTTGGAGCGCCCGCGCCGCCAGCGCGGGCCGGGGCGCGGAGCGGGGGTTGGGGTGAGGGTACGGGCGAAGCTTCGCTGGAGTTCGATGCGGGTGGCTTCGCTCTTACCTCAAAAAAATCGATGCACGTGGCTTCGCTCGCACCCTCATCCGCCCCTGCGGGGCACCTTCTCCCGGAGGGAGAAGGGAATAAAGTCATGCACGCTTCCAGCGCAAGCCTTGTGGGGTGTCTTCCAGCACGATGCCTTCGTCGGCCAGTTGCTTGCGGATGGCATCGGCGCGGGCGAAATCCTTGGCTTTTTTCGCCGCGCTGCGTTCGTCGACCAGGGCGGCGATACGGGCATCGTCGCCGGCGTCGGCACCACGCGAAAACCACGCGGCCGGTTCCTGCTGCAGCAGCCCCAACGCGAGGCCCGCACCGAGCAGCTCGGCCTTCAACCGGGCCCGGTCGGCGGCGTCATTGGCCTTGCGTGCCTCGCCGGCGATGCGCGCCACTTCGGCCAGCGCCTGCGGCGTGTTGAGGTCGTCGTCCAGCGCGGCCTCGACCGGTGCGGGGATCACCGCGCTTGCAGCCACGTCATGCAGGTCGCGCAGCGTGCCATACAACCGGTCCAGGGTGTTCTTGGCCTGTTCGATCAAGCCATCGGACCAGTCCAGCGGTTGCCGGTAGTGCGCGCTCAACAACGCATAACGCAGCGCTTCGGGCGGGTGCTTGGCGATCAGGTCGTGCACGGTCTCGATGTTGCCCAGCGACTTGCTCATCTTGGCGCCGCTGAAGTTGAGCATGCCGTTGTGCAACCAGAACCGTGCGAAGACGGCGCCGCCGTGGGCGCACTCGCTCTGCGCAATTTCGTTTTCGTGATGCGGGAACTGCAGGTCCACGCCGCCGGCGTGGATGTCGATGGTCGGCCCGAGATGCGCGGCGGCCATTGCCGAGCATTCGATATGCCAGCCGGGGCGGCCGCGGCCCCACGGCGAGTCCCAGCCGGGCAGGTCGTCGCTGGAGGGCTTCCACAGCACGAAGTCGCCAGGGTTGCGCTTGTAGGGCGCCACATCGACGCGTGCGCCGGCCAGCATTTCATCGGGATCGCGGCGTGACAGCTTGCCGTAGTCGGCAAAGCTGGCCACCGCGAACAGCACATGGCCTTCGGCGGCATAGGCATGCGCGCTGGCGATCAGCTGTTCGATCATCGCCACGATCTGCGGGATGTGCGCGGTGGCCTCCGGCTCGATATCCGGCGGTACCACACCGAGCGCGGCCATGTCCTGGCGGTAGATCGCCGCGAAGCGGTCAGTGATGGTCGAGATCGGCACCCCCTGGGCCTGGGCGGCGGCGTTGATCTTGTCGTCCACGTCGGTGATGTTGCGTGCGTAGCGCAGTGCGCCATAGCGCCGGCGCAGCAGCGCCGCCAGCACATCGAACACCACCGGGCCACGCGCATTGCCGATATGCGCATAGTTGTAGACCGTGGGCCCGCACACATACAGGGTGGGGCTGGACGGATCGAGCGGTGCGAACGGCTCGACCCGCCGCGTCAGGTTGTTGTGCAGTCGCAGGCTCATCGGCATCTTGGCGAGGGTAACTGGGCGATTCTAGCCGGTCGCGGCGATGCGGCGAACCGGCAGACAAGCGATGGCAACGGATGGGCTGCGTTCAGCCCAAGGTCTCGCAAGCTCCATACACTTACGTATTGCTCTGCTCCGCCTCCTTGGTCCTGATGCGACTTCTCCCGTTCTCCATGCTGTGTGTGCTGGCCTGGCAGGCATTGCCGGTGCAGGCGGCAGAGCCCGACGTGAAAAACCGGGTGGTCGTGATCGAAAACGTCAAGCTGGACTATGCCCAGGTGCTTAACGTGGAGCCGGTCTACCAGACATTGCGCGCCACCCGCATCGAAGAGCAGTGCGAGGCCGAGCAGGCCGCTGCGGTGGCCACCGCGCCCGTCGAGTCCGGCGAAGGCCGCATCAACCGAATGATGGATTCGGTCAAGGAAATGTTCTCGCGCCAGCCCGAGCCGGCCACCCCGGCGGCGGTGCCGCCGACCAGCACGCGGCGCAACTGCAAGGTGGTGGAAGTGCCGCGCGAGTTCCGCCGGCCGATCGCCTTCGACGTGGACTACGTCTACAAGGGCACCAAATACCGTTCCCGGCTGCCGGAAGACCCGGGCAACCGGCTGCGGATCCGGGTCTCGGTGACCCCGTACATTCCCGACGCCATCGTCGCGCCGCCGCGATGAGGCCCGCGGCGGTTGCGCCGTGCCCGCATGCGTGCGAGGATTCGCGCCCTATGCACGCAAACGCCTTTCAGCACGACACCAGCGCCGCCCGGATGGCCTCCGGCATGACGTCGCGTGCCCGCCGACCGGAATCCCACATTTTCGCTGGGTAACCGGAGCGTTTTGCTGCCTGTTTCGAAAACCCAGCCCGCGGCTGGGTTTTTTCGTTTCGGGCCCGGGAAAAGTTTCACTCGCAAGAACCGCGCATTCCGCGCAACCCGTCGCTCGCGGCGGACCACGCAGCAGAAGTACGCAGCAAAGGATCGATCGATGTCACTGAAGCACTTCTTGAACACCCAGGACTGGAGCCGCGCCGAACTGGATGCGCTGTTGACCCAGGCCGCGTTGTTCAAACGCAACAAGCTGGGAAGCGAGCTGAAGGGCAAGTCGATCGCGCTGGTGTTCTTCAACCCGTCCATGCGTACCCGCACCAGCTTCGAGCTGGGCGCGTTCCAGCTGGGTGGGCATGCGGTGGTGCTGCAGCCGGGCAAGGATGCGTGGCCGATCGAATTCAACCTGGGCACGGTGATGGACGGCGATACCGAGGAGCACATCGCCGAGGTGGCGCGCGTGCTGGGGCGCTACGTCGACCTGATCGGCGTGCGTGCGTTCCCGAAGTTCGTTGACTGGTCCAAGGACCGCGAAGACCAGGTGCTCAAGAGCTTTGCCAAGTATTCGCCGGTGCCGGTGATCAACATGGAGACCATTACCCACCCGTGCCAGGAGCTGGCGCACGCGCTGGCGCTGCAGGAGCATTTCGGCACCCCGGACCTGCGCGGCAAGAAGTACGTGTTGACCTGGACCTACCATCCCAAGCCGTTGAACACCGCGGTAGCCAATTCGGCACTGACCATCGCCACGCGCATGGGCATGGACGTGACCCTGCTGTGCCCGACCCCGGACTACATCCTGGACGAGCGCTACATGGACTGGGCGGCGCAGAACGTGGCCGAAAGCGGTGGCTCGCTGCAGGTCAGCCACGACATCGACAGTGCCTATGCCGGCGCCGATGTGGTGTACGCCAAGAGCTGGGGCGCATTGCCGTTCTTCGGCAACTGGGAGCCGGAAAAGCCGATCCGCGACCAGTACCAGCATTTCATCGTCGACGAACGCAAGATGGCGCTGACCAACAACGGCGTGTTTTCGCACTGCCTGCCGCTGCGTCGCAACGTCAAGGCCACCGATGCGGTGATGGATTCGCCCAACTGCATCGCAATCGACGAGGCCGAAAACCGTCTGCATGTGCAGAAGGCGATCATGGCAGCGCTGGTGGGTCAGAACCGCCCGTGAGCCACCACACGCATCGTTATGCCGCCCGTGTCACCTGGACCGGTGACCGCGGGCAGGGCACGCACAGCTATCGCAGCTACGGCCGCGAGCACGAGATTGCCATCGCCGGCAAGCCGCCGATCGTCGGGTCGTCGGACCCGCTGTTTCGCGGCGACGCGGGTCTGCACAATCCCGAGGACCTGCTGGTGTCGTCGCTATCGGCCTGCCACATGCTGTGGTACCTGCACCTGGCTGCCGAGTCCGGCATCGTGGTGCGCGGCTATGTCGACGATGCGATCGGCAGCATGTTCACCGACGCTGACAGCGGCCGTTTCAGCGAGGTGGTGCTCAAGCCCACGGTGACCATTTCCGCGGGCGACCCCGCCACCGCGGACGCCCTGCATCATCTCGCGCATCAAGCCTGTTTCATCGCCAATTCGGTCAACTTCCCGGTGCGCTGCGAACCGCGCATCGTGGTGACGGACTAACTTTTCTCCCTTGCCCCCAGGAACTTCGTCATGAGCAGCAAAGATATCGTCCTCGCTTTCTCCGGTGGCCTCGACACCAGCTTCTGCATTCCATACCTGCAGGAGCGCGGCTATGCCGTGCACACCGTGTTCGCCGATACCGGCGGTGTGGATGCCGAAGAACGCGATTTCATCGAGAAGCGCGCCGCCGAGCTGGGCGCCGCCAGCCATGTCACCGTCGATGGCGGCCCGGCGATCTGGGAAGGCTTCGTCAAGCCGTTCGTGTGGGCCGGCGAGGGCTACCAGGGCCAGTACCCGTTGCTGGTGTCCGACCGTTACCTGATCGTCGATGCCGCGCTCAAGCGCGCCGAAGAACTGGGCACGCGGATCATCGCGCACGGCTGCACCGGCATGGGCAACGATCAGGTGCGTTTCGACCTGGCGGTAAAGGCGTTGGGCGACTACCAGATTGTGGCGCCGATTCGCGAGATCCAGAAAGAGCACACCCAGACCCGCGCCTACGAACAGAAGTACCTGGAAGAGCGCGGCTTCGGCGTGCGTGCCAAGCAGAAGGCCTACACCATCAACGAGAACCTGCTGGGCGTGACCATGTCCGGCGGCGAGATCGATCGCTGGGAAGCACCGGGCGAAGGCGCACGCGGCTGGTGTGCACCGCGTAGCGCGTGGCCGACCGAAGCGTTGACGGTGACGCTGAAGTTTGTCGAAGGCGAGGCCGTGGCGCTGGACGGCAAGGCCCTGCCAGGTGCGCAGATCCTGGCCAAGCTCAACACCTTGTTCGCGCAGTACGGCGTGGGCCGTGGCGTGTACACCGGCGACACCGTGATCGGCCTGAAGGGCCGCATCGTGTTCGAAGCGCCGGGCCTGATCTCGCTGCTCACCGCGCACCGTGCGCTGGAAGATGCGGTGCTGACCAAACAGCAGAACCGCTTCAAGCCGGACGTGGCGCGCAAGTGGGTGGAGCTGGTGTACGAGGGCTTCTACCACGACCCGCTCAAGACCGATATCGAGGCGTTCCTGAAGTCGTCGCAGTCCAAGGTCAATGGCGAAGTCACGCTGGAAACCCGTGGCGGTCGCGTCGATGCGGTGGCGGTGCGTTCGCCGCACCTGCTCAATGCCAAGGGTGCGACCTACGCGCAGTCGGCTGACTGGGGTGTGGAAGAGGCCGAGGGTTTCATCAAGCTGTTCGGTATGAGCTCTACGCTGTACGCGCAGGTCAACCGCTGAGGTTTCTCGGCACGTAGGCAAAGCCCCTCTCCCCTCGGGAGAGGGGTTGGGGTGAGGGTACGGAGCGAAGCTCTCGCGATGTTCAGTGCACTAGGCTTCGCCCGTACCCTCATCTGCCCCTTCTGGGGCACCTTTTCCCGGAGGGAGAAGGAATCGCTTCGATGAGATTTACCAGTCGTTTGCGCGCCTCCGCGCTTTGCACACTTTCATCCAGCCGCCGCTTCGGACCATTGATCAAACAGACATGACCGATCTACTCGCCGCCACCGTCGAGCACCTGGAAACGCTGGTGTCCTTCGACACCCGCAATCCGCCGCGTGCGATCGCTGCCGAAGGTGGCATCTTCGATTATCTGCGTGCGCAGTTGCCCGGTTTCCAGGTCGAAGTGATCGATCATGGCGATGGGGCGGTGAGCCTGTACGCGGTGCGTGGCACGCCGAAGTACCTGTTCAATGTGCATCTGGACACGGTGCCGGATTCGCCGCACTGGAGCGCCGATCCGCACGTGATGCGGCGCACCGAGGACCGGGTGATCGGCCTGGGCGTCTGCGACATCAAGGGCGCGGCCGCGGCGTTGGTGGCGGCCGCCAATGCCGGCGATGGCGATGCGGCGTTTCTGTTTTCGTCCGACGAAGAAGCCAATGACCCGCGCTGCATCGCGGCGTTTCTGGCGCGTGGCTTGCCGTATGACGCCGTGCTGGTGGCCGAGCCGACCATGGGCGAGGCGGTGCTGGCGCATCGCGGCATCAGCTCGGTGCTGATGCGCTTTGCTGGCCGTGCCGGGCATGCGTCCGGCAAGCAGGATCCGGCTGCCAGCGCGCTGCATCAGGCGATGCGCTGGGGCGGCAAGGCGCTGGATCATGTCGAGTCGCTGGCGCACGCCCGTTTCGGCGGACTGACCGGATTACGCTTCAACATCGGCCGCGTCGATGGCGGCATCAAGGCCAACATGATCGCGCCGGCGGCCGAACTGCGCTTTGGCTTCCGGCCGCTGCCGTCCATGGATGTGGATGGCCTGTTGGCGACCTTTGCCGGGTTTGCCGATCCGGCTGCGGCGCATTTCGAAGAAACCTTTCGCGGCCCCAGCCTGCCATCGGGCGACATCGCACGTGCCGAAGAGCGTCGCCTGGCGGCGCGCGATGTGGCCGACGCGCTGGACCTGCCGATCGGCAATGCGGTGGACTTCTGGACCGAGGCCTCGCTGTTTTCGGCCGGCGGCTACACCGCACTGGTTTATGGCCCGGGCGATATCGCCCAGGCGCACACCGCCGACGAGTTCGTGACGCTGGTGCAGTTGCAGCGCTACGCCGAGTCGGTCAACCGCATCATCAACGGCTCGCACTGAGCCTGCGTTCCGCGCCTGGCGCGGCCATTCCTCCCAACGATCACCGCAATGTCCCTTCCTGCACAGCCCCACAAACAGACCCGCCAGACCATCGTGCGCCTGCTTTCGAGCATGGCCAGCGCGAAGGAGATCAGCCAGTACCTGAAGCGTTTCTCGCAGCTGGACGCCAAGCGCTTTGCGGTGGTCAAGGTGGGCGGCGCGGTGTTGCGCGACGACCTGGAGGCGCTGACCTCGTCGTTGTCGTTCCTGCAGGAAGTAGGGCTCACCCCGATCGTGCTGCACGGCGCGGGCCCGCAGCTGGATGCCGAACTCTCGGCCGCCGGCATCGAAAAGCAGACCGTCAACGGCCTGCGCGTGACCTCGCCGCAAGCCCTGGCAATTGTGCGCAAGGTGTTTCAGGCCTCCAACCTCAAGCTGGTGGAAGCGCTGCAGCAGAACGGCGCGCGTGCGACGTCGATCACCGGCGGCGTCTTTGAAGCCGAATATCTGGATCGCGACACCTACGGCCTGGTCGGCGAGGTCAAGGCAGTGAACCTGGCGCCGATCGAGGCCAGCCTGCAGGCCGGTTCGATCCCGGTGATCACCAGCCTGGGCGAAACCCCGAGCGGGCAGATCCTCAACGTCAACGCCGATTTTGCCGCCAACGAACTGGTGCAGGAACTGCAGCCGTACAAGATCATCTTCCTCACCGGCACCGGCGGCTTGCTGGATGCCGACGGCAAGCTGATCGACTCGATCAACCTGTCCACCGAATACGACCATCTGATGCAGCAGCCGTGGATCAACGGCGGCATGCGGGTGAAGATCGAACAGATCAAGGATCTGCTCGATCGGCTGCCGCTGGAATCGTCGGTGTCGATCACCCGGCCGGCGGATCTGGCCAAGGAACTGTTCACCCACAAGGGTTCCGGCACGTTGGTGCGGCGTGGCGAGCGCGTACTGCGCGCGACCTCGTGGGACGAACTGGATCTGCCGCGGCTCACCTCGCTGATCGAGTCCAGCTTCGGCCGCACGTTGGTGCCGGACTATTTCAGCAACACCAAGCTACTGCGTGCCTACGTCAGCGAGAACTACCGCGCCGCGGTGATCCTCACCGATGAAGGCATGCTGGGCGAGAGCACCTTGACCTATCTGGACAAGTTCGCCGTGCTCGACGACGCGCAGGGCGAAGGCCTGGGCCGTGCGGTCTGGAACGTGATGCGCGAAGAAACCCCGCAGCTGTTCTGGCGCTCGCGTCACAACAACCAGGTCAACATCTTCTACTACGCCGAATCCGACGGCTGCATCAAGCAGGAAAAGTGGAAGGTGTTCTGGTACGGGCTGGAGAACTTCGAGCAGATCCAGCACTGCGTGGCGCATTGCGCGACGCGTCAACCCACCTTGCTGGGGTGAGTGCAATGGCGGCCGCCGCATCGCAAACGCTCTGGCGCGAGGTGCCCACCTTGCGCGGCCAGCACGTCACGCTGGAGCCATTGCGCGCTGCCCACGCCGATGGCTTGCGCGCGGCAGTGGCCGATGGCGCGTTGTCGCGCCTGTGGTACACCAGCGTGCCCAGTGCTGCGCAAGTCGATGACTACATCGCCGCCGCGTTGGCAGCGCAGGCGGACGGCACTGCGCTGCCGTTCGTGGTGCGCGATGCGGCGGGCGAGATCGCCGGCAGCACGCGCTACTACGCACTGGATGCGTCGGTGCCGAAGCTGTCGATCGGCTACACCTGGTACGCGCCGCGGGTGCAGCGCACCGGCCTCAATACCGAGGCAAAACGTCTGCTGCTTGGGCATGCCTTTGAAACGCTCGGCTGCCTGAGTGTGGTGTTCGAGACCAGCTGGTTCAATCACACCTCGCGCGCGGCCATCGCGCGGCTGGGTGCAAAGCAGGACGGGGTGCTGCGCAATCACACGCGCCACGCCGACGGCACGCCACGCGACACCGTGGTGTTTTCCATCATCAATGCGGAATGGGCCGGGGTGAAACGCCACCTGCAGTTCCGCCTGGACGCACACGCATGACTGTTCAACCAACCACCATCGGCATTGTGGGCGCACGCGGCCATACCGGCGCGGAGCTGATCAAGCTGATTGCCGCACACCCGCAGTTGCAGCTGGTGTTCGTGTCCTCGCGCGAGCTCGCCGGCCAGCGCGTGGCCGAGCACAGCGATGGCTATCAGGGCGAGCTGCGCTATGAAAGCCTGGACGCCGACGCGGTGGCTGCCAAGGCCGCGGACGTGGTGATCCTGGCATTGCCCAACGGCAAGGCCGAGCCCTTCGCGGCGGCCATCGATGCCAACCGGCCGCAGACGTTGCTGATCGACCTGTCGGCCGACTACCGCTTCGATCCGGCCTGGTATTACGGCTTGCCGGAGCTTACCCGCCACACCTACGCCGGGCAGCGCCGCATCAGCAATCCCGGCTGCTATGCCACGGCCATGCAGCTGGCGATCACGCCGCTGCGCGAGCAACTGGCAGGGCCGCCGCAGTGCTTTGGCGTCTCCGGCTATTCCGGTGCGGGCACCACGCCTTCAGACAAGAACAATCCCGCGTTGCTGGCCGACAACCTGATGCCATATGCGCTGACCAACCACATGCACGAGCGCGAAGTCTCCGCGCAGCTCGGCGTGCCGGTGGAATTCATGCCGCATGTGGCGCCGCATTTCCGCGGCATCACCATGACCGTGAACCTGTGGCTGCAGCAGCCGTTGACGCGCGAACAGATCCACGCACGCTACCTGGAGCGGTATGCGCATGAGCCCTTGATCGAGATCGTGGACGAGGCGCCGTGGGTGAGCCGTATCGCCGGCACCCATGGCGTGCAGATCGGTGGGTTCACCATGGCGCCGGGCAACAAGCGCGTGGTGGTGGTGGCAACGCTGGACAACCTGCTCAAGGGTGCGGCCACGCAGGCCATGCAGAACCTCAACCTGGCGCTGGGCTGGGACGAATTGACCGCAATTGGTTGATGCGCGTCCCTCGCACAAGCCCGCACATCCATCTGCGGGGATTCTATTGGACGACTTATTTCGAGACGCTTTCCGATGACCAATCTGTTGTGGCAAAAACCCGGCGTGGCGGTGGACGCCAAGATCCAGACCTTCCTGGCCGGCGATGACGTCATCCTGGACCGCGAGTTCTTCCTGTACGACATCGCGGCCAGCAAGGCGCATGCGCAGGGGCTGCAGCACATCGGCATCCTGTCGCTGGAGGAACTGGGCGGGCTGAGCGAGCAGCTGGATCTGCTGGCCGGCGACTTCCGTAGCGGCGCATTCGTGCTCGATGCGCAGTACGAGGATTGCCATTCGGCCATCGAAGCGCGGCTGACTGAACGCCTGGGCGATGCCGGCCGCAAGATCCACACCGGCCGCAGCCGCAACGACCAGATCCTGGTGGCCACGCGGCTATGGTTGAAGGACAAGCTGCAGCGCGTGGCCGCGCTCAGCACCGAGGTGGCCAAGGTGGCGCTGGACCGCGCACAGGCCGAAGCCGAGCTACCGGTGCCCGGCTACACGCACATCCAGCGTGCGGTGGTGTCCTCGGCCGGCATGTGGTGGGCGGGGTGGGCCGAGGCCTTCATCGACAACGCCGTGCGCGCCAACGACACCTTCAAGCTGGTCGACGCCAACCCGCTGGGCACTGCGGCCGGTTATGGCGTCAATCTGCCGCTGGACCGTGCGCATACCACCGCCGAGCTAGGCTTCGCGCGCCTGCAGGTCTCGCCCATCTACGCACAGCTCTCGCGCGGCAAGTTCGAGCTGGCTGCACTGGAAGCGCTGGGTGGCGCAACGCTGGACCTGCGCCGGATTGCCTGGGATCTGTCGTTGTTCACCAGCGGCGAGTTCGCCTTTGTCGCGCTGCCGGCGCAGTACACCACCGGCAGTTCGATCATGCCGAACAAGCGCAACCCCGATGTCATCGAACTGATGCGCGCCACCCACGCCAGCGTGGCAGCGGCGCGCACCGAGATCGAACAGCTGCTGTCGCTGCCGTCCGGCTACCACCGCGATCTGCAGAGCAGCAAGGGCGCGATCGTGCACGGCTTTGCGCGCGGCCTGGCCGCGCTGGAGCTGTTGCCGGCCTTGCTGGCCAACCTGGAATGGCGGCCGGACAAGCTGCGCGCGGCGATCGATTCGGGCATGTACGCCACCGATGTGGCGGTGGAAGCCGCCGTGGCCGGGGTGCCGTTCCGCGATGCCTACAAGGCGGCCGCCGCCGCGTCTGACAGCGCAGGGCAGGGACGCACACCGGAAGGCAGCCTGGCCGCACGCGTGTCGCCCGGTGCGGCGGCCGACCTGCAGCTGGATGTGCTGCGCGCCCGCTGGGAGGCGCTGCAGTGATCCCGACCCTCAGTGCCGACACCGCCGAGCACTATCCCTGGGGCGAGGCCTGCGATGGCTGGCACCTGCTGCGCGACCCGGGGCTGAGCGTGCTCGAAGAGCACATGCCGCCCGGCGCGATGGAGCAACGCCACCGTCATAGCCGTGCACGGCATTTTTTCTATGTACTCGCCGGCGAGGTGATGTTGCAGGTGGATGGCGAGCAGCACGTGCTCAAGGTGGGCCAGGGCCTGCATGTGACGCCCGGCTCGACCCATCAGATGCACAACCTGTCCGACGAGCAGGCGCGGTTCCTGGTGATTTCCACGCCGCATGGCAAGGCCGAGCTTACGACCGCCGCGAGCACACCAGTGGCCACCGCCGCCGTGGTGGCACCGGGCGCCGCGTCAACGGAGGCCGACTGATGGCCACGCGCTATCTGGTCCTGGCGATGCGCCAGCCCGACTTTCCGGCCGATGTGGTGCAGCCGCATCGCGATTTTCTGGATGCGCTGCGAGCCGCCGGGCAACTGGAGTTGACCGGGGGCTTCAGCGACGGCAGCGGTGGCGCGTACGTATTGATCAATGTCGAGGGTCTGGCGCAGGCGCAGCAGATCGTGGCGCAGGATCCCCTGGCCGTGCGCGGTGCCTCCACGCTGACGGTGTACGAATGGAACGCGCAGTGAGGCTGCACATCCGCGTGGCACACGTGGTGATCGCTGCCGCAATCACTAGGGCACGGCCATGACCCAGCCGGTCGTCGCGACCTCGCTGTTTACCGAGCAGGTGCTGCCGCCGTGGCGGCGCGCAGTGCTCAAGGTCGGCAGCAGCCTGCTGGCGGCCGATGGCGGCGGCCTGTCGCCGCGGTTTGCGCTGGGCCTGGCGCAGTTTGTATCGGCCAATCTGGCGGCGGGGCGCGAAGTGGTGATCGTCTCGTCCGGCGCGGTGGCGGCCGGGCGCGCCATCCTGCCCAAGGCAGCCGAAGCTGGCGCCGCCATCGCTGCGCGCCAGGCACTGGCCGCGCTGGGCCAGGCGCAGTTGATCGCGTTGTGGCAGCGCTTTTTCGAGCGCCCGGTGGCGCAGGTGCTGCTCACCCACGACGACCTGCGCAACCGCCGCCGTTACCTCAATGCGCGCGCCACGCTGGGCGAACTGTTGCGGCTGGGCGCATTGCCGGTGATCAACGAAAACGACACCGTCTCGGTGGATGAGCTCAAGCTGGGCGATAACGACAATCTGGCCGCGATCGTGGCCGCGCTGGTCGATGCCGATGCGTTGTTTATCGCCACCGATATCGATGGCTTGTACAGCGCCGACCCGCGCAGCAATCCATTGGCGCGTCCTCTCGATGAGGTGTCCGAACTCACCGCCGAGGTGCTGGCGATGGCCGGCGGCAGCGGCAGCAGCGTGGGCACCGGCGGCATGCGCACCAAACTGGAAGCCGCCGCAAAAGCCGGTGCCGCCGGTATCGAAACCTATCTGTTCAATGGCCGCAGCAGCGAGGTGGTGCGGGGGCTTGCGCAGGATCGCCTGCGTGGCACGCGCATCCACCCCGCACGCACGCGCATTGCCGCCCGCAAGTACTGGCTGCGCCATGCACCGGTGGAGCCGGGCGCGATCCTGATCGATGCCGGCGCCGCTGCGGCGCTGACCGGCAAGGGCGCATCGCTGTTACCGGGCGGTGTGGCCACTGCTCAAGGCGATTTCCGTCGCGGCGACATGGTGGAGATCCGTCTGCGCGACGCCGATGGCGAACGCTGCCTGGCGCGCGGCGTCAGCCAGTATTCGGCAGTGGATATCCGCCGCATCGCCTGCCGCCATTCGCGCGAGATCGAGCCCGTGCTCGGTTACAGCTATGGCGAGAATGTGGTGCATCGCGATGATCTGGTGCTGTTGTAGCGGGGATTGGGGAGTCGGGATTGGGGATTCGCAAAAACATATGTACTGCGTTTCCCAAACGTTGCCTCTGTGTCCCACCGACTGATTCCCTTGTGGTGATAAAACGGTGTCGCCTGCTTTGCCAATCCCCAATCCCCAATCCCGACTCCCCCAATCCCGGCCCCTCAATGACCATCAAAACCCTCGCCCTGCAATGCCGTGATGCTGCGCACGTGCTGTCGCAACTGTCGTCGTCTGCCAAGCAGGCCTTGCTGGAGGCGATGGCCGCTGCGCTGGAACACGATGCGGCGTTGATCCTGGCGGCGAATGCGCGCGATCTGGAGGCGGCGCGTGAGAAGGGCGTGGGCACTGCGATGCTCGATCGTCTGGCGCTGGATTCCAAGCGACTGGACGGTATCGCCGCGGCGTTGCGCGAGGTTGCGCAGTTGCCGGATCCGGTTGGGCAGATCACGCGCGAAGATGTGCGCCCCAATGGCATCGTCGTGCAGAAGGTGCGCGTGCCGCTGGGGGTGATCGCAATGATCTACGAGGCGCGCCCGAACGTGACCGCGGACGCCGCAGCGCTGTGCATCAAGGCTGGCAACGGGGTGATCCTGCGTGGTGGCTCGGAGGCGATTCACTCCAACACCGCGATTGCGCGCGCACTGCAGCGCGCATTGCGTGAGGCCAATGTGCCCGAGGCCGCGTTGACGCTGGTCGAGGATCTGCGCCGCGAAACCATGCTGGAGCTGCTGCAACTCAGCGATATCGTCGATCTGGCGATTCCGCGCGGTGGCGAGGGCCTGATCCGTTTTGTTGCCGAACACGCACGCGTGCCGGTGATCAAGCATTACAAGGGCGTGTGCCATCTGTTTGTAGATGCGTCGGCGGACGTGGACCTGGCCGTGCGTCTGTTGGTCGATGGCAAGGCCAGCCGACCGTCGGCCTGCAATTCGCTGGAGACCTTGCTGGTGCATGCAGACATCGCCGAGCGTTTTCTGCCGGCCGCCGCGCAAGCGTTGCGCGAACGCCATGTGGAGTTGCGTGGCGATGCGGCAACGGGTGCGCTGCTGCCCGATGTCGCGCCTGCCAGCGATGACGACTATGCCGCCGAATTCCTCGATCTGATCCTGGCGATCCGCGTGGTGCCGGATCTGGACACCGCGCTTGCGCATATTCGCCAGTACGGCTCGGACCACACCGAAGTGATCGCCACGCAGAGCAACGCCAATGCCGAACTATTCGTGCAATCGCTGCGCTCGGCAGTGGTCATGGTCAACGCGTCCTCGCGTTTTTCCGACGGTGGCGAGCTTGGCCTGGGCGCCGAAATCGGCATCTCCACCACGCGTCTGCATTCCTATGGCCCGATGGGCCTGGAAGCGCTCACGGTGGAGCGCTTTGTGGTGCGTGGAGAGGGGCAGGTGCGCCACTGAAATGGCATGCGTTGCCTGTGCACTCGTGTGGCGCTGTGCAGTGCAGCGCCACTTGCCGACATCGACTCGATCATGTGGCCTTCTTTTCTCCTCCAAGCACTGTGCTTATCCATTCATCGCTTGTTGGGGAAACGAAGCCAGTTCCTGACAGCCACACCTGTTTCCCGGCGCGGTCCCACTTTTCCATCTTTTCTTTGAACTCGGCGGGATAGTCGTTTGCCCTGCAGGCGATATTGCACCAGGGGTCGCACACATAGATGTCCGCGTCCCAATCTGTCATGTCTGAAGGCAAGGTGCCTGCGCCTGGCACTGGGCCGACGATCGCGGCGGTGTGCGCTGTTCCATTGAAGAAGGCAAGGCGTGCGATCTGGTTGTGATCTTGCTGCAAATAGTGGACGGCCAGGGTCGCCAGTTCACCGCAGTTGTGCGCGTTCCCATCCGTGGCCGCCGACACCACATCCTCTTCCAAGTCATCCACCTGCTGTCGCATCCGGGCGATCTCTGCAGTCGCCCTGTGGATTCGAACGGCCTCCTCGAAGCCAGTGTTTTTCTTTTTGTTGCTCGATTTCAAGCGGGGCGCTTTGTAGTACTGGGCCCTGACGGACTGCATGACCTCGCTGACAGCCCTGAGGCTCGGCGAGAGCGGACGCTGTCGTAAAGACGATCTGCTCACACTCCTGCTAGGGCTCATGCTGCTCAGTCCTGCCAGCACACCACTTGTCTGGTCGGGGCTGTTGACATGCTGCTGCGTGTTGCCCGCCGGCAGCTGCTGGGCTGGAGAACTTTCGGTATATGTGAGTCTTCCGGAATTGACACGATCGACGGAACCGCAAATACCCATGGATGAGCACCTGATTGTTGAAGGCCGCTTCATCATGTGCAAGAACATCCCTGTCGAAAAATGGAAGCGCGAAGCGATTGACTTGTGTGCGAATCGTGGGCATCAGCATCGCCTCCAGCACGCGATGCGCGACCAATGGAATACTGAGCGATACATGGACTCTGGTGGTTCAGATGCCTGGACGGCGCCTTGCGATCAGTCTCCGTGTTCCCCAACCCGGCAACCACGACCTTTGACACTCCCCCGGCAGGCCGCCGTCTGCCTACAGTTGACGACTGCCCCCGCACGTTTCGGAGTCGTCGATGCGCCGTTTTGCCGCCTGCCTGCTCGCCACCGCCATTGCTGCCGCCACCGGTAGCACGATGGCGCAAACCTCGCCGATGACGCCGGATATCACCGGCAAGCCGTTCGTGGCAGGCGACGCCGCCAACGACTACGTCAAACGCGAGGTGATGATCCCGATGCGCGACGGGGTCAAGCTGCATACGGTGATCGTGCTGCCCAAGGGCGCGCGCAACGCGCCGATCGTGCTCACGCGCACGCCGTACGACGCCAGCGGCCGCACCGAGCGTCTGGCCTCGCCGCATATGAAGGATCTGTTGTCTGCGGGCGATGACGTGTTCGTGGAAGGCGGTTATATCCGCGTGTTCCAGGATGTGCGCGGCAAGTACGGCTCGGAAGGCGAGTACGTGATGACCCGGCCGCTGCGTGGCGCGCTCAATCCCAGCGAGGTCGACCATGCCACCGATGCCTGGGACACCATCGATTGGCTGGTGAAGAACCTCAAGGAGTCCAACGGCAAGGTCGGCATGATCGGCTCCTCGTACGAAGGCTTCACCGTGGTGATGGCACTCACCAACCCGCATCCGGCGCTCAAGGTCGCAGTGCCGGAAAGCCCCATGGTGGACGGCTGGATGGGCGACGACTGGTTCAACTACGGCGCGTTCCGCCAGGTGAACTTCGATTACTTCACCGGCCAGCTGACCCAGCGCGGCAAGGGCACCGGCATCGCGCGCCAGGGCCATGACGACTACAGCAATTTCCTGCGCGCCGGCTCGGCCGGTGACTTCGCCAAGGCGGCGGGTCTGGAACAACTGCCGTGGTGGCACAAGCTCACCGAACACGCCGCCTACGACAGCTTCTGGCAGGAGCAGGCACTGGACAAGGTGATGGCGCGTACGCCGCTGAAGGTGCCCACGATGTGGCTGCAGGGCCTGTGGGATCAGGAAGACATGTGGGGCGCCATCCACAGCTATGCCGCGATGGAGCCGCGCGACAAGAGCAACACGCTCAACTACCTGGTGATGGGGCCGTGGCGGCACAGCCAGGTCAATTACGACGGCAGCGCGCTGGGTGCGCTGAACTTCGATGGCGATACCGCGCGGCAGTTCCGCCACGATGTGTTGCGCCCGTTCTTCGACCAGTACCTGGTCGATGGCGCGCCGAAAGCCGCCACGCCGCCCGTGTTCATCTACAACACCGGCGAGAACCATTGGGACCGCCTGCAGGCCTGGCCACGCAGCTGCGACAAGGGCTGCGCCGCCAAGAGCAAGCCGCTGTATCTGCAGGCGGGCGGCAAGCTGTCGTTCCAGGCGCCAACGGCTGCGCAACCGGCGTTCGAGGAATACGTGTCCGACCCGGCCAAGCCGGTGCCGTTCGTGCCACGCCCGGTCGACTTCGGCGACCGCAGCATGTGGACCACCTGGCTGGTGCACGACCAGCGCTTCGTCGATGGCCGCCCGGACGTCCTCACCTTCGTCACCGAGCCGCTGACCGCACCGCTGCAGATCGCCGGCGCGCCGGATGTGCATCTGCAGGCGTCCACCAGCGGCAGCGACAGCGACTGGGTGGTCAAGCTGATCGATGTCTACCCGGACGAGATGGCGGCCGACCCGAAGATGGGCGGCTACGAGCTGCCGGTGTCGATGGCGATCTTCCGCGGCCGCTACCGCGAAAGTTTCAGCACGCCCGCGCCGCTGGCAGCCAACCAGCCGCTGGCATTCCAGTTCGGCCTGCCCACTGCCAATCACACCTTCCAGCCGGGCCACCGGGTGATGGTGCAGGTGCAGTCCAGCCTGTTCCCGCTGTACGACCGCAACCCGCAGACCTATGTGCCCAATGTCTTCTTCGCCAAGCCCGGCGATTATCAGAAGGCGACCCAGCGCGTGTACGTGGCGCCGGGGCAGGGCAGCTACATCAGTCTGCCGGTGCGTTGACGCCACGGGCGCTGCGTGCCGGCGGCGCCCATACGTCTTCCAGCCACTGCGGGCGGCAGGCCACCCAGGCGGCCACCAGCTGGATCACGATGCAGGCGGCCAGGAACAGGAAGGGCGAGGTCCAGCCGCCGCGGTGGGCGTGCAGCCAGCCGAACAGGAACGGCCCCAGGCAGCTCACCAGGTAGCCCATGCCCTGCGAAAACCCCGACAGTGCCGCCGAGCCGGCGGCAGTGCGGCTGCGCTGGTTGACCAGCACCAGTGCCAGCGGGAACGTGCTGGGCCCCAGGCCGAGCAGGGTGACCCACAGGATCGGCGCCGCCAGCGGTGCCCACCACAGCCCGGCGAACGCCACCAGGTGGCAGGCCGCGCACAGCAGCACGATGGGGAACGGGTTGCGCAGGCGCACCGCCAGGGCGGGCATGGTCAGCGCGCCAACCATGCCCAGCGCCGAGAACAACGCCACCATGGTGCCGCCGAAGGCGGGCGAGGCACCGGCCTCGCGGAACAGCGTCGGCAGCCAGGTGAACATCGAATAGGTCACCAGCGAGGTCATGCCGAAGGTCAGCGCCATGCTCCAGCCCAGCGCAGTGCGCGCCACGCGGCCTTCGGCCTCCGGGGTGGGCGTCACCGGCGCCGGCCCGGTCGCGGCCAGGCGGCGATGGCGCGCATGCACCAGCGCCCAGGCGATCAACGCCAGCAGCGCCGGCAGCATCCACACCATCATCGAACTGCGCCAGCCCCAGGCATCGGCCACCGGCACCGCCATCAGCGCCGGCAACAGCGTGCCCACCTGCAGCACGGTGATGTACAGCGTGCTGACGCCACCCACGCGGTCACCGAAATAGCGCTTCACCAGCGGCGGCAGCACCACGTTACCTACGCCCATGCCGGCCAGCGCCACCAGCGAGCCCAGCAGCAATCCGCCGGTGCCCGGCAACAGCGGGCGCACCAGCAAACCGATCGTGGCCAGGCCCATGGCAATCAGTGCGGTCTGCAGCAGCCCGAACCGGCGCAGCAACGCGGGCGTGGCCACGCCGGTGAGCGCGAACGCGGCAGTGGGCAACATGCCCAGCGCGCCCATCGTGGGGGCACCAAAATCGTACTCATGCGCGATGCGTTCCAGCAGCGGCGTCAGCGAGGTCACCGCCGTGCGCAGATTGAACGCAGACAACAGAACCGCAGCCAGCACCACTCCGCGACCACGTCGCTGTGTGGAAGGTGAGGCAGCGGCAGAAAGTGCACCAGACATGACAGACCGTCCGCACCGACCACAGCATTATGGCGGCGCCTGAAAACACAAAACCGGCACGAGGCCGGTTGTGTGTTTTGAAACTTGGTCGGGGAGACAGGATTCGAACCTGCGACCTCTACGTCCCGAACGTAGCGCTCTACCAGACTGAGCTACACCCCGAAGGAGCCGCGTATGTTACATAGGGAATGCCAAATCGGCAAGCACTGCAGACAACTTTTTTATCAATGCGGTGTGTCTTGCTCGCGCGCCTCGAACCACATGCCGTTGAGCACGGCAGCCAGTGCGGCCAGACCGGTGCCAAGAATCCATGCGAAATACCACATCGGTGTTGCTCCTTGTTGCGTTGAAGTGTGGGCATGCGAGCGGTGGTGCGCCGTGCAGCAGCGCCCGCAGGTGTGCGCTCAATACGCGTTGGGATTGCCGGCCATCTCTTCGGCGGTGACCTTGCCCTTGAGCACGCGGTAGACCCAGGTGGTGTAGGCGATGATGATCGGCAGGAACACCGCAGTGGCCAGCAACATGATCCACAGCGTCAGCCGGCTGCTGGAGGCATCCCACAGCGTCAGGCTCGAGCCCGGTGCGCTGGAAGAGGGCAGCAGGAACGGAAACAGCGCAAAGCCCACGGTCAGGATGATGCCGGCGATGGCACTGCCCGAGGCAATGAACGCCAGGCCGCCACGGCGTGCGCGCAGCAGCGCCGCGTTGAGGGCCAATCCCAGCAGGCCGACCAGCGGCGCCAGCGCGGTGGCCGGCATGCTGCGGTAGTTGTGCAGCCAGCCACCGGCGGCGGTGAGGGCGGCGGTCTTGCCGAGCGGGTCGGTGGCCGCGTCGGTCACCGTTGCCGAGGTCACCACATAGCCGGGCAACCCGACCGCCACCCAGGCACCGGCACCTGCAAACAACGCCACGCCGAGCACGGCCGCACTACTGCCGTAGCGCGCCGCGCGGTCCGCAACCAAGCCGTCGGTCTTGAGCACCAGCATCGCCGCGCCATGCGCCACCAGCATCGCCACGCTGAGCAGGCCGGCCAGCAACGCGAAGGGCGTCAACAAGCCGAAGAAACTACCGGTGTAGAACACGCGCAGGCTGTCGTCGAAATGGAATGGCACACCCAGCACCACGTTGCCCACCGCCACGCCCATGATCAGCGCCGGAATGAAGCCGCCGACAAACAGCGCCCAGTCCCAGTTGCTGCGCCAGCGCTGCCCCGGCAGCTTGCCGCGGTACTTGAAACCCACCGGGCGCAGGATCAGCGCAAACAGGATCACGAACATCGCCAGATAAAAGCCCGAAAAGCTCACCGCATACAACGGTGGCCAGGCTGCGAAGATCGCCCCGCCACCGAGCACCAGCCACACCTGGTTGCCTTCCCATACCGGGCCGATGGTGTTGACCACCATCCGGCGCTCGGCATCGGTGCGCGCCACAAATGGCAGCAGCGTGCCCACGCCCAGGTCGAACCCGTCCATGACCGCAAACCCGATCAGCAGGATGCCGAGCAGTAGCCACCAGATCACGCGCAGCGTTGTGTAGTCCAATCCAATGAAATCCATGGGTGTCTCCGACCGTTACGGTTGAGCGCCAGCCAGCGCATCGCCGGCATGCGTGGGGGCAGGGGAGGTGGTGTCACGCAAGGCGGGAAAGAACGCGTCCGGGCCCTTGCGGATGGCGTTGAGCATCAGCTTGATCTCGATGATCAGCAGCACCGTGTACAGCGCCACGAAGCCGCCCAGCGAGAGCAGGATCTGGTGCAAGGCAAGACCGGAGGCGGCATAGAACGTGGGCAGCACGCCTTCCACCGCCCACGGCTGGCGGCCGTATTCGGCCACGAACCAGCCGCATTCGATGGCGATCCACGGTGCCGGCAACGACCACAGCGCCACCGTCAGGAACCAGCGCTTGTCTTCGAAAGTGTGCTTGCACGAGAACCAGAACGCGGCGGCGAAGAAGACGATCAGATAGAAGCCCAGTGCCGCCATCACCCGGAACGTCCAGAACAGCGGCAAGACGCGCGGCACGGTGTCTATAGCTGCCTGTGCAATCTGCTCTGGCGTGGCGTTGCCGATGTCATCGCGATAGCGCTTGAGCAGCAGCCCGTGGCCCAGATCCTGCCAATGCGCATCGAACACCTTGCGTGCTTCAACATCGTGCTTGTCGGCACGCAGGCGTTGCAATGCACCGTAGGCGATCTGCCCGCCGCGGATGCGGTGTTCGGCACGCTTGACCAGATCCAGGATGCCGGGGATCTGCTGGTCCAGCGAGCGCGTGGCCACCAGCCCCATCAGGTAGGGCAGCTGGATCGCGTAATCGTTGCGGTGTGTGGTCTGGTTGGGAATGCCGAACGCGGTGAAGTTGGCCGGTGCCGCTTCGGTCTCCCACATCGCCTCGATGGCGGCCAGCTTCATCTTCTGGTGTTCGTTGGCGGCATAGCCGCTCTCATCGCCGAGCACCACCACCGACAGCGCCGAGAACAGGCCGAACGCCGCAGCCACCGCGAACGAGCGCCGGGCCAGCTCTCGGTGTGTGCCGCGCAGCAGGAACAACGCACTGATCGACATCACGAACATCGCGCCGGTAACGTAGCCCGCGCTCACCGTGTGCACGAACTTGGCCTGCGCCACCGGGTTGAACAGCACCGCCATGAAGTCCACCACTTCCATGCGCATGGTGTCCGGGTTGAACACCGCACCGGTGGGGTTCTGCATCCAGCCGTTGGCAATCAGGATCCACAGCGCCGACAGGTTGGTGCCCAGCGCCATCAGCCAGGTCACCGTGAGGTGCTGCACGCGTGAGAGCCGGCTCCAGCCGAAAAAGAACAGGCCGATGAAGGTCGCTTCCAGGAAGAACGCCATCAGGCCTTCGATCGCCAGCGGCGCGCCGAAGATGTCGCCGACATAGTGGCTGTAGTACGACCAGTTCATGCCGAACTGGAACTCCATCACGATGCCGGTGCCGACACCCATGGCGAAATTGATGCCGAACAGCACGCCCCAGAACAGCGTCATGCGGCGCCAGACGTCCTTGCCGGTCATGACATAGACGCTCTCCATGATCGCAATCATGAAAGAGAGCCCCAGGGTCAGCGGGACGAAGAGAAAGTGGTACATCGCGGTCAGTGCGAACTGCAGCCGCGACAGTTCAACGACTGTCGAGTCGATCATGGCAGGGTGGACCTGGTTGAGTGTCAGTAGGAACACAGCGGATGATCTGCCCCTGCCGCGCCCGGCGCGTTGATCCAAATCAAGGCGGCCACCGATGGGTGCGTCAGACTGTCCAACCCGCAGCCGTGGGATGGCGACTTACAATTGCGATCCGCCGCGATGTCTTCCGAGAGCGATGTGAGCCAGCCCAGCGTGCCAGCCAGCGAAACGCCCGCGCAGCGCCGCCAGCGCGGCCAATGGCTGGACGCGCTGGCCGCACCGGTCATGCGCGCGCGCCGTCTGGCGGGCGTGGCGGTGACGATTTCGGGCGTGTTATTGCTGCTGCAGTCCGCCGCCATCGCCTGGCTGATCCAGTCCGTGCTGGTGCAGCACCGGCCACTGGCGGAACTGGGCCATGTCGGCCTGGGCCTGCTGGGTGCGGCGATCGGTCGCGCGCTGTGCGGCGCATGGGCGCAATCGCTGGCCGGCGAGGTGGCCGATGTCGCCAAACACGCCTTGCGCCTGCGTATTGCACGGCGCCTGCTCGAACACGGCCCGGTGTGGTTGCGCCGCCAGCGCAGCGGTGAACTCGGTGAACTGAGCCTGGCGCATAGCGACGCGCTGGAAGGCTATTTCGTCGGTTACCAGCTGGCGCGCACCGAAATGCTGGTGGTGCCGGGGTTGATCCTGCTGGCGGTGTTCTCGGTGGATTGGGTGGTGGGCCTGGTGCTGTTGCTCACCGCGCCGCTGATTCCGTTTTTCATGATGCTGGTGGGGTGGGGCGCCGAAGCCGCCGGCCGCGAGCAACTGGGTGAGTTGGCGCGCATGGGCGGGCACTTTGCCGACCGCCTCAAGGGCCTGGGTCTGCTGCGGGTGTACGGCCGTGGCGAGGCCGAATTGGGCGGCATTGCTGCAGCCGCCGACGGCGTGCGCGAACGCTCGCTGAAAGTGCTGCGCATCGCGTTCCTGTCCTCCACCGTGCTGGAATTCTTCGCCTCGGTGAGCGTGGCGATCGTGGCGCTGTATTTCGGGTTGAGCTACCTGGGCATGCTGGATCTGCACGGGCTGCCGAGCCTGGGCACAGGCATATTCTGCCTGCTGTTGGCGCCGGAATTCTTTGCGCCTCTGCGGCGGCTGGCCGCGCACTACCACGACCGCGCCAACGCGCTGGCCGCGGTGTCCGAAGCCGAGCGCCTGCTGCACGGCTTTGCACCGCCTGCGGTGGCGGTGCAGGTGCCGGCAGTGCCGGCGAGGCCGCTGGAACCGGCACAGGCGCACGCGCCGTTGCTGCAGGCACGTGGGCTGGCAGTGCGTCCGCCCGGTTCGCCGGTGCAGGTCGTGCGCGATTTTTCGCTGGCGCTGGAGGCCGGCCAGCGTGTCGCACTGGTTGGCCCCAGCGGCAGCGGCAAGAGCACGCTGTTGGAAGGCCTGGCCGGCTGGCTGGAGTTGGAGGGCGGCAGCCTGGCCGTGCGGCCGGGCGTGCGCATCGGCTATGCACCGCAGCGGCCCTACCTGTTCCACGGCAGCATCGCCGACAACCTGCGCCTGGCCGATCCACAGGCCAACGACGCCCGCCTGCGCGCAGTGGCCGACGCGGCGCAGGTGCTGCGGTTTGCCACGCATCTGCCAGACGGGCTGGACACGGTGATCGGCGAGCGCGGCTTCGGGTTATCTGGCGGCGAAGCCCGGCGCGTGGCCTTGGCACGGCTGCTGTTGCGGGAGCCCGATGTGCTGTTGCTGGACGAGCCCACGGCCTTTCTCGATCCTGACACCGAGGCCGACCTGCTGCGCAGCCTTGCGCTGTTCGCGCGTGGACGCGCTGTGGTGCTGGCCACGCACAGCGCCGCAGTGATGCAGTGGGCCGACACGGTGATCGATCTGCGCGGCGCGCGCGTTGCGATGGAGCAGCCATGAGACACCCGGCACCCGATCGCCTGTGCGATGTGTTTACCCGCCACCTGTGGCGGTTGCTTGTGTCGGCCGTGTTGGTACTGGTTACCGCGTTGGCGGGCGTTGGCTTGCTCAGCCTGTCTGGCGGATTTCTCACCGCCGCGGCCCTGGCCGGTGTTGCCGGGTTGGGCTCGGGCTTCAATTTCTTCTCGCCCTCGGCCGGGATCCGGGCGCTGACGTTCGCGCGGATCGTGTCGCGCTACGGCGAGAAACTCATCGGCCACGACGCCACCTTGCGCATCGCGCGCGATGCGCGGGTGTGGTTCTTCCGTCGCGCCTTGCCGCTCGCACCCGGACGCCTGTCGGCCACACGCACCGGTGACCTGCTGGCGCGGCTGATGTCCGATATCGGCGAGGTCGATGGCGTCAGCGTGCGCGCGCTGGCACCGTTGTCTGCATTGCTCGGTGCGTGGTGCGCCGGCGTGATGGCCGCCGCGTTGATCTACCCGCCGGCTGCAGGGCTGCTGGTGGTGCTGGGGCTGCTGATCGGCGTGCTGGTGCCGTGGCAGGTGGCACGTGGCGGCGCCGCGCGCGAGCTGCGCCGCACCCAGCAGCGCGCCGCCTTGCGCACGCAGGCCTTCGAGGGCCTGGAGGGCGCGGCGGATCTGGCCGCGGTAGAGGCACAAGGCACCTGGGTCACCCGCATCGACACCGCCGCCACGGCCTTGGCACAGGCTGACCGCAGCCAGCGGCGGCACCTGATCGGCGGCAATCTGCTGCATGCGCTCTGCGGCGGTATCGGCCTGGCGGGCATGCTGTGGCTGGCGCTGGATGCGGCCGAGCGCGACCTGATCGACGCCGCGATGGCAGCCGGCCTGGTGTTCCTGACCATGGCCTTGCTGGAGGTGTGGGCCGGCGCCGGCCTGGCGTTGCAGGCGCTGCAGAGTGCGCGCGTGGCCGGGCAGCGCCTGCAGGCGATCGTGGACCAGGCGCCTTCGGTGCAGGACCCGCCGCAGCCAGTCGCGGTGCCGCCCAGCGGGGTGCTGGAACTGCGCCAGGTGCGCTTCGCCTGGCCGGGTGCCGCGCGGCCGGTGCTGCAGGCGGTGGACCTGCGGCTGGGCCCGGGCGAGCGCATCGCCATCAGCGGCGATAGCGGCAGCGGCAAGAGCACGCTGTCGGCCCTGCTGCTGCGGCTGTGGGACCCGCAGGACGGGCAGGTGGACTACGCCGGCATCGCGCTGCGCGCGTTCACCCAGGCGCAGTGGCACCAACGCATCGCCTGGCTGCCGCAGAACGCGCCGGTGTTTGCCGGCACCGTGCGCGAGAACCTGGCCATTGGCGATGCCACTGCCAGCGATGCCGCGCTATGGGCCGTGCTCGATCAGGTGCGCCTGCGCGACTGGGCCACCGCCCAGAACGGCCTGGAGACCTGGGTGGGCGAAAACGGCGCCACGCTTTCGGCTGGCCAGGCCCGCCGGCTTGCACTGGCACGCGCGCTGTTGCGCGATGCGCAGATCCTGCTGCTGGACGAACCCACCGACGGCCTGGACGTGGATACCGCACATGCGCTGTTGATTGACCTGGCCGCCGCCCTCGGCCAGCGCAGCCTGGTGATGATCACCCACGACAGCGTGCCCGACGGCGTGGTGCAGCGGCGCTACCGAATGCGGGACGGGGTGCTGGAAGCGCTGCCCTGAGCGAGACGCACCTGTCCCGGTGCGTCTCGCAGTCACGGTGCCGTGCTCAGTCCAGCACCGCCCGGAGCGTGGCCATCAGCCCCGGCTGCAGCCAGGCCCACAGCAACAGGCCGACATTCAACCCGGCGGTGATCCAGAACGTCAGCTGGAACGCGGCCTTGCTGCATTTATGGCGAAACCATTCCTGCGCCAGCAACGCGCCAGGCCAGCCGCCCAGCACACCGATCAGGTGCAAGGTGGCTTCCGGCGTCCGCCATTGGTTGCGTTGCGCCGCAGACTTGTCGATGGCGTAGGCCAGCACAGCCACCCCACTGGCGGCTACATACCAGAGCAGCACCAGCAACGGCAGCCGCTGCAGCACGACGGCGGCGACGATCGCGCCCAGGAACATCACCGCAATGAACTTGCGCGGCAAGCCGCTGCCGCGTTGCCGGGTCCTGGCCTGGGTGCTGCGGTCTGCCCAGCGCACCTGCGTGGCCTTCAGCCGCGCGTGTGCATCGCGCTGCACCGCGTAGGTGAGCACATCGCCATTGCAGGGCCGCCGCCGCTGCGGCCCAAATGCGCCGATATGCACGAAGGCACGCTCGCCACCGCCATGCGGCACGACGAACCCGAAGCCCTTGTGGTCATCCCAATCGCTCAGACGCCCCTGATAACGCATCGATCCCCCACCATGAGCGGCTCAGCAGTCTGCAAGAAAGGCCCGCACTGCCGGGCCGAAGCGAGCGAAATCCACCAGGAAGGCATCGTGGCCCTGCGGGGAATCCAGGCCCAGGAACTGTGCATCGGCGCCCCCGGCACGCAGGCCTTCGGCGATCTGTTCCTGCTGCTGCACCGGGAACAGGATGTCGGTGTTGGCGCCGATCGCCAGTGCGCGCGCGATGCGGATCTGCGCCAGCCCTGCCAGCACGCCGGATTCTGGCGCTGCGGCGTCGGCGCGTGTGTCCGGTGCGTACTCGGCCAGGTCGAACCAGTCCATCGAGCGGCTTAGATAGAGATAGCAGTTGGGATCGAAGAAGCGCACGAAGCGGCGTGCATGGCCTTCGAGATAGCTTTCGACCTGGAATTCGAGCCCGAACGGATCCTCGGCGGTCTGTTCGGAATCCAGCCGCACGCGGCCGAAACGGCCATCCCATTCCAGCGCCGAGCGGTAAGTGATCACGCCCAGCTTGCGCGCCATGCGCATGCCCGATTCCGGGTACTGCGCATCGTCGTAGTGGCCGCCGTTCCAGTGCGGATCCAGGCGGATCGCTTCGCGCTGCAGCGAGCGGATGGCGATCGAAAACGGCAACGCCTGCGCGCTGCCGGAGATATTGATGTGGCTGCGCGCGATGCCCGGGTGGCGCAGCAGCAACGCCAACGCGGTCATGCCGCCCATCGAGTTGCCGATCAGGCAGGCCAGCTGCGCGATGCCCAGTGCACGCACCACATCGGCCGCGGCGTCGGCGACATCTTCGATGGACAATTCGGGGAATGACAGCCGGTAGGGAGCGCCGGTGGCCGGGTCGATCGAAGCCGGGCCGGTGGAGCCCTTGCAACTGCCCAACGAGTTGACGCACACCACGAACCAGCGATCGGTGTCGATCGGCTTGCCCGGGCCCACCATCGCTTCCCACCAACCGGGCTCGGGGTTGCCGGCATTGGCCGCGGCGTGGGCATTGGGCGACAGGCCGGTGACGATCAACACGGCATTGCCGTGGTCCGCGTCCAGCGTGCCCCAGGTTTCATAAGCCACCCTGGCCTGATGCAGCACGCCGCCGCGTTTCATCGGCAACGGCGAGGGCAGGGCGTGGAAGCGGGTACCGGTGGGAATGAATTCGGTCATCGCGTGATTCTATCCGGCATGGCGGGAGCCGGCATGCGCACGGTTGGCACGCGCTTTCGTGGTGGGGGGGCGTGGGCACTGCGCTGCGTTGAAGGTGCCTGTTTCCGGCGATGTGATCGCTTTAGAGCGGCTAACAAAACGTAGCGAGCAGTGGTCAGGTGGTTGCTGATGGCGCGGAGGAACCGGAGTGTACGTGGGTACATGAGGATTCCGAGCACCGGCCGCGCCCGCCTGGCGGCTGCGCAGTCGTTTTGATAGCTGCTCTGAATGCCGAAGTGTTTCCGCGCGCGCCCGGAGTGCTATGCGCTTACAAGCGCGCAGCACTCAGCGGCCGATGACCAGCTCCACCTGCGCATCGGTGGGCAACTGCACCGTCACCGGCGTGCTTTCCACATCGTCGCTCTGGCGCATCGCATTGCCGCTGCGCGAGAGCCGGGCCACCAGTTGCACCTTGTCCAGCGACGACAGCGTGCGCGTGGGCATCGGGCTGTCGCCATCATCCAGGGTGACGGTCAACGGCAGCGCGCTGAGCGGGTGTTTTTCCACCGCTACCGGCATCGGGGTGTCGGCGGAGCGTGCAATCACGAACACACTGGTGTCGGCGGGCAAGCCGGCGCGCTTGGCGAACTCGGCATCCAGCATCACCCGCACGCGAATCGCCTTGCCTGTGCCGGCCGTGGCAGTTGCCGGTGCGGTGGCCTGGATCGGCTCCAGCTTGGCCTCGCGGCGCGCGGCATTGATCTGTTCCAGCAGCCCGGGGCGGGTCTTGGGGTCTACCACCTCCAGCAGCGGTAGCCAGGTAGCGCTGGCCGCGGCGGGCTGCCCGGCCTGGCGTTGCACCACGCCCAGGAACCAACGCGCACGCTCGTGTTCGGGCTGCACCGCAAGCGCATGTTCGAGCAGGCGTTGCGCCTCGTGATCCGGCTGCGGCGTGTCGTCGGCGAGCATGCGCGTCTGCGCGGCGGCCACCAATACATCCGGCTCGTCCGGGCGCAGCGCCACGGCACGGGCAAATGCATCGCGCGCTTCGGCGAACTTCTCCTGGCTCGACAGCGACCGCCCCAGCAGCACCCAGCCTTCGGCCTGGTCTGGGTTGCGCGCCAGGGCAGTGCGCAGTTGCATGATGGCCTCGTCCAATATGCGTGGCGTGGCCGGGCGGTCGGCGGTCTGTTCGATCGCCGCCGGCGTGCCAACCAGCCAGTAAAGCGCGGCGCTGGCCGCCAGCAGCAACACCACCAGCGCACCGGCCAAGCCGCGCGCCTCGCGCCACAAAGGGCGCAGCACCAGGCCGAAAGCCAGTACCGCCAGCACCACGATGCACGCGACAAAGATCGCCATTACCACTCCTGCTCGTCGACGCTGGTGGTGGGCGCTGCCGCACTGCGCCGCCGCACCACCAGCGCCACCGCCGTGCCGCCGAGCAGTAGCACCAGCAACGGGCCGAACCACAGCAGCCAGGTGCGCGATTCGACCTGCGGCCGGTACAGCACGAACTCACCGTAGCGGGCCACCAGAAACTGGCGGATCTGCGCGTCGCTGCGGCCTTCGTGCATCAGCGCCAGCACTTCGCGGCGCAGGTCCTGTGCAATTTGCGCGTTGGAATCGGCCAGCGACTGGTTCTGGCATTGCACGCAACGCAGCTCGGCGGTGAGCGCATGAAAGCGCGCTTCCTCGGCGGCCGAGCGGTACTGCAGCGGCGAGGGGTCGCCCATTGGCTGGGCCAATGCCAGCCAGGGCCACAGCAACAACGCGAGTAGCCAGGCGCGTGTCATCGGGCGGTGTGCAGGTCCGGCGCGGCGCTGGGCGAGCGCTCGATCTTGCTCAGCGCCGGAATCAGCTGCGTGTCGATGATGGACTGGGTCAGCATGCCGCTGTACTTCCAGCGCACCACGCCGCGGCCGTCGACCAGGAAGGTTTCCGGTGCGGCGGCAATGCCGAAGTCGATCGCGGTGCGGCCATCGGTGTCGGCGACCACCAGCAGATACGGGTTGCCCAGTTGTTCGAGCCAGCGCAAGGCATCGGCGCGCTCGTCCTTCCAGTTATAGCCGATCACGCGCACGCGCTTGGTCAGTGCGAAGCGGCTCAGCACCGGATGTTCTTCGCGGCAGGCCGGGCACCAGCTGCCCCACACGTTGATGATGTAGGGCGCGCCGCGCAGTTCGCGCGCATGCACGATGATGCTGGGGTCGTGCAGCAAGGGCAGCGCGAACTCCGGCGCCGGCTTGCCGATCAGTGCCGACGGCAAGGCGTCGCGGTCGTCATTGCCCGAACGCACCACGGCGTAGACCAGCAACGCCGCCAGCGCGAGCAGCAGGATACCCGCTCCCACAAGCATGGCGGTGGGCAGGCGGGAGGTGCGGGGGTCAGACATTTAGGGACTCCGGAGAACGACGGAAACGCCGGTCGGCCGCGGTGACCAGGCCGCCGAGCGCCATCAGCAGCGCTCCCAGCCAGATCCAGCGGACAAACGGTTTGAGATGCACGCGCACCGCCCAGGCCTGATTGCCCAGCGGTTCGCCCAGGGCGACGTAGAGATCGCCAAACGGGCCCGGGCGGATCGCCGCCTCGGTCAGGGTTTGGCCGCCACTGGCGTAGCGGCGTTTTTCGGCATGCAGCGTGCCCACTGCGGCGTCGTCCTTGAACACCTGCAAGGTAGCGCGGTCGGAGACGTAGTTCGGCCCGCGGACTTCTTCCAGCCCGTCGAAGTGCAGCGCGTAGCTGCCGATCTCCATCTGCTGGCCGGGTGCCAGCGCGACTTCACGCTGCAGGCTGAGCGATTCCACCAGCAAGGCACCGGCCAGGAACACCGCCACGCCCGTGTGTGCCAGCGCCATGCCGAGCATCTCGGCGGTGAACTTGCGCCCCTTGGCAGCGCGGCGCGTCCACAAAAAACGCAGCGTGCCCAGCACCACCCAGGCCGCCCCCGCCACGCCGAGTGCCGCTTTCAGCTGGCCCTGCGGTGCGGCGAACCAGGCCAGCACCCCGAGCACGGCGGCCAGCGCGGCCCAGGGTGCGAGTATCGCCAGCGGACGCGAGGGTTGGTCGCGCTGCCAGCGGGTCAGCGGCCCGAACGGCAGCAGCGCCACCAGCGGCGCCATCAGCACCAGGAACAGCGTGCCGAAGTAGGGCGGGCCAACCGACAGTTTGCCCAGGCCCAGCGCATCGGCCAGCAGCGGGTACAGCGTGCCCAGCAGCACCATCGCGCAAGCGCAGGCCAGCAGCAGGTTGTTCAACAGCAACAGCGTTTCGCGCGAGCTGCCGGCAAAGGCCCGGCGCGGGTCATCGCCCTGCGACAACCGCGGCGCGCGCAGCACATACAGCAGCAACGAGCCGCCGACCACGCTCAGCAGGAACACCAGGATGAACACGCCGCGCGAGGGATCGGCCGCAAACGAATGCACGCTGGTCAGCACACCCGAACGCACCAGGAAGGTCCCCAGCAGCGACAGCGCGAAGGCGGCGATTGCCAGCAGCAGCGTCCAGCTGGCAAAGCTGCCGCGTTTTTCGGTGACCGCCTGCGAGTGCAGCAGCGCAGTTCCGACCAGCCAGGGCATGAAGCTGGCGTTTTCCACCGGGTCCCAGAACCACCAGCCACCCCAGCCCAGTTCGTAATACGCCCACCAGCTGCCCAGCGCGATGCCTACGGTAAGCATCGACCAGGCAATGTTGGTCCATGGCCGCGTCCAGCGCAGCCAGCGTGCGTCCATGCGGCCTTCCAGCAGCGCGGCAATGGCGAACGCGAACGGCACCGCAAAGCCCACATACCCGCAATAAAGCATCGGCGGATGGATGATCAGGCCCGGGTCCTGCAGCAGCGGATTGAGGTCGGCGCCTTCCAGCGGCACCGGCATCAACCGCGCGAACGGATTGGAGGTGAACAACAGGAACGCCAGGAAGCCGATGCTCACCAGCGCCATCACGCCCAGCACGCGTGCGATCACCTGGGCGGGCAACTGCCGCGACCAGATCGCCACCGCGCCCGTCCATAGCGCCAGCACCAGCGTCCATAGCAGCAACGAGCCTTCGTGTGCGCCCCAGACCGCCGAATAGCGATAGATCAACGGCAGCAGCAAGTTGGAGTTCTCGGCCACGTATCGCACCGAAAAATCCTGCACCAGGAAAGCGTGCGTCAATACCGCGAACGCCGCAGCGATCAGTGCCAGCTGCACCAATGCGGCGGGGCGGGCAACCGCCATCCAGGCACTGCGCCCGCGCTGTGCGCCGGCCAGCGGCACGACGGCCTGCACCAGCGCCACCAGCAGCGCCAGCACCAGCAGGAAGGTACCGAGTTCAGGCAGCATCGGCCTGCCTGTCATTCCTACAACGTCGGATGGCCGGCGATACCGCGCGTCTGCGTGGCAGCGTATGGCCGTCAGTCGCGGTGCCGTCGATCTGTGCGTCGCGGTCTACCAAGGAGGTCACCGTCACTGGGTCACCTTCGCCGGCGCGACCTGGTGCTTGCGATGCGCACTACCCATCTTGTCGGCGACTTCCTTGGGCATGTAGGTCTCATCATGCTTGGCCAGCACGTCCTCGGCCACGAACACACCTTGCTGCATGCGGCCGGTGGCCACCACCGCCTGACCCTCGCGGAACAGGTCGGGAAGGATGCGGTCATAGCGCACCGGCAATTGCGCGTCGCCGTCGGTGACGCGGAAGTGCGCTTCCAGCGAGCCGGCTTCGCGCCGGAACGAGCCTTTTTCCACCATGCCACCCAAACGGAAACGCGCATGCTCCCCGGCCTCGCCGCGCAACACCTCGGCCGGCGTGTACAGATACGCCACGTTGCGCTGCAGGGCCATGGCCACCAGCGTGGTCGCCAGGCCACCGGCCAGCACCAGCGCCAGCACCAGCCACAGACGGCGGCGACGTTGCGGGTTCATCGGGTCAGCTCCACATCGGTGGGCAGTGTGCGTTTGCGCTCGCGCAGGCGCCGCGCCTGCGCTACTTTCAAGGCTTTGCGCACCTGCCAGCGGACGGCGATCAAATCCCACAGCAGCACCAGCGCGAACACCGCGTAGGCCGCAATCACATAGGGCAGATAATTCATGCCGTGCCCTCCGCATCGCGCATGATCCACGCCTTGCCGGCTTCGCGGCGCAGGTTGTCGGCACGCGCCCGCGTGAGCAGCGAGCCGGCAAACCAGAACTTGGTGCCGATCACCATCAGCCACAGCGGCAGCAGCATGCTGGCATCGATACTGGACGGGCCCAGCAGACGGATGCTCTGGCCCTGGTGCAGCGAATTCCACCACACCACCGAATAGCGGATCACCGGCAGCAACGCAACGCCGACGATTGCCAGCAGGCTCGCGGCCCGCGCGGCCTGACGGCGGTCGTCGATGGCGTGATACAGCCCGATCACGCCCAGGTACAGAAACAGCAGGATCAATTCGGTGGTCAGGCGCGGGTCCCAGTCCCACCAGGCGCCCCACATCGGCTTGCCCCAGATGCTGCCGGTGAGCAGGGTGATCACGGTAAAGGCGGCGCCGATCGGCGCGCAGGCCATGGCCAGGATCTCGCACACCTTGATGCGCCAGATCAGCGCGATGGCCGCGTACAGCGCCATCAGCCCGAACACGAACAGGCTCATCCATGCGCTGGGCACGTGGATATACAGGATGCGGAAGCTATCGCCCTGCTGGTAGTCGGCCGGCACCGCGAACAATGCCTGCCAGATGCCGATGCCCAGCAATACCGCCGCCAGCGCATAGCACCACGGCGCCCAGCGCGCGGTAAAACGGTCGAAGATCGGCGGGGAAGCAACGTGGTGGAACCAGCGGGCGACGACGTTCATGCGATGGCGATGGCTCTCGGTATGACAATTGCTCGCGGAGCGGAGTGTCGCATCAACGCCGCATCGACTGCATTGGTCAGCTCAGTGAAATACGGATCGCGGCTGCCGCAGCCAGCGGTGCCAAAACCACGCCGATCACCAGGCCGGCCCCCAACAACAACAACGCACCCACCGCATCCTGGCCTTGTCCGCTGGCCGCCACACTGCCGGCGCCGAACACCAGCACCGGCACATACAGCGGCAACGCCAGCAGCGCCACGAGAATACCAGAGCGTTTCATGGTGACTGTCAGCGCTGCAACCACGGCGCCGAGCAGGCTCAGAAGCGGTGTTCCCAGGGCCAACGATGCCAGCAGCACGGGCAGTTGGTCATGTGGCAGGTGCAGCAATTCGCCCAGCAACGGGGTCACCGCGATCAGCGGCAGTGCGCTGGTGGCCCAGTGCAACAGCACGCGCACCGCGATCAACCAGGCCAGCGGCACCGGCGCGAGCAGCCATTGCTCCATCGAGCCGTCTTCGACATCGCTGCGGAACAGCGCATCCAGCGACAACAGCCCGGCCAGCAGCACCGACAGCCACAGCACCGCCGGCGCGGCCTGCGCCAACAGGTCCGGGCGCCCGCCCAGGCCCAGCGCGAACAGCACCACGATCAGCAGCGCAAACAGCGCCGGTTGCAGCGCATCGCTGCGGCGGCGCCACAGCAGTTGCAGGTCGCGGCGCACCAGCGCCCGCCCGGCCTGCCACAGCGAGGGTTGCGGCGAATGCGCGCTCATGCGGCGGCCTCCAGGGTCAGCATGCGCGTGCGCACCGGCGGCGCGGCATAGGCGCCGTGCGTGGTGACCAGGGCCGCGCCACCGCCACGCAGATGCGCGGAAATCATCCGGTTGACCAGGGTGATGCCCTCCAGATCCAGGTTGGCATAGGGTTCGTCCAGCAACCACAGCGGGGCCGGCGAGAGCCACAGCCGGGCCAGCGCCAGCCGCTTGCGCTGGCCGGCCGAGAGCTGCCGCACCAACGCATCCTCGTAGCCGGCCAGGCCCACGATGGCCAGTGCACTGCCAGGCATCTGCTTGGCCCGCCGGCCGTGCAGGCCGCACAGGAAATGCAGGTTTTCCAGCGTGCTGAGGTCAGCCTTGAGGCCGGGCAGATGCCCGAGGTAGGCCATGAAGCGGCTGCGGTCGCCACGGCGAGCGGTCTTGCCGTCGATCAGGATCTCGCCGCGCTCCACGTGCAGCAGCCCGGCCAGCACGCGCAGCAGCGTGGTCTTGCCGGCGCCGTTGTCGCCTTGCACCAGCAAGGCCTCGCCGGCATCGACATGGAAGTCCAGCGGGCCGAACACCGGCTCCTCGTTGCGGCTGAAGGCCAGCGCGCGCGCAGCCAGCAACGGCGGCGCAGTGTGGAGCGGATCGATCATCGGCGCAGCGGGCTCCCGTCGCAGGACGGCATGGGAAGGGCGGGACAGGGCGCGCATTGTAGCGGCGATGCGTACGGCCCGGGGCCGCGCATGCGGTGTGATGTGTCCGGGAACGCTGTTTTGCGCATCGCCCGGCGCACTGGCTGGGCGGGTTGCGTACACTCGCGGTCCCCTGTTTGTCGACCGGAAACGCGCGATGCCCGTCACGACCAAGCTGCCCAAGGTGGGCACCACCATCTTCACCGTCATGTCGCAGCTGGCGGCCGAGCACGGCGCGGTCAACCTGGGCCAGGGCTTCCCGGATTTCGCGGTGCCGCAGCGGCTGGTCGACGCACTCGGCCAGGCCATGGCCGCCGGGCACAACCAGTACCCGCCGATGACCGGTGTGGCCGCGTTGCGCCAGGCCATCGCCGGCAAGGCGCAGCGCTGCTATGGCGCGCAGGTGGATGCCGACACCGAAATCACCGTCACCAGCGGCGCCACCGAGGCCATCTTCAACGCCATCCACGCGGTGGTGCGCGCGGGCGAAGAAGTGATCGTGCTGGACCCGGCCTACGACTGCTACGAGCCGGCCATCGATCTGGCCGGGGCACGCGCCGTGCACGTGGCACTGGACCCGCAGACCTTTGCCGTGGATTGGGATGCGCTGCGCGCGGCGATCACGCCGAAGACGCGCTTGCTGATGATCAACTCGCCGCACAATCCCTCCGGCGCGATGCTCTCGGCCGCCGACATGCAGACCCTCACCGAGCTGCTGCATGGCACCGACATCTTCCTGCTGTCTGACGAGGTCTACGAGCACATCGTGTTCGACGGCCGCCGGCACGAGTCGGTGCTGCGCTGGCCGGAATTGCGCGCGCGCGCGTTCGTGATTTCCAGCTTTGGCAAGACCTACCATTGCACCGGCTGGAAGATCGGGTATGCCATCGCGCCGCCCGCGCTGAGTGCTGAATTCCGCAAGGTGCACCAGTACAACACCTTCACCAGCTTCGGCCCGGCGCAGCACGCGTTTGCCGCGATGCTGCGCGACGAACCCGAGCACGACGAACAACTGGGCGCGTTCTATCAGGCCAAGCGCGACCGCTTCCGCGAGCAGCTGCTGACCACACGGCTGGTCCCGCTGCCGGTGCCGGGTGGTTATTTCCAGCTGGTTGACTATTCGGCCATCAGCGACCTGCCCGACACCGAGTTCGTGAAGTGGCTGACGGTGGAGAAGGGCGTGGCGGCGATTCCGCTGTCGCCGTTCTACGAAACCGCACCGGCCGGGCAACGCCTGGCGCGGCTGTGTTTCGCCAAGAACGATGCCACGTTGGATGCGGCGATTGCGCGGTTACAGCAGCTTTGAGGAGCTGGGATTCGGGAATCGGGATTGGGGAGTCGCAAAGCATAGCCATCGCCTGGCGTGATCCTGATCTCTGCCCGTTGACCTCGCGCCTGCTGGTGCCGCTTTTCCCGTTCCCCACCCTCGATTCCCCATTCCCGAGCCAACCATGCACGACCTGCGCATTTCCCTCGTTCAAGGCAGCACCCGCTGGCACGATACAGCTGGCAATCGCGACTATTACGGCGCGTTGCTGGAGCCGTTGGCCGGGCAGAGCGATCTGGTGATCCTGCCGGAAACCTTCACCAGCGGGTTTTCCAACGAGGTCATCGACAAGGCCGAGGCCATGGACGGGCCCACCGTTGCGTGGATCCGCACTCAGGCCGCGCGGTTGGGGGCGGCGATCACCGGCAGTGTGCAGTTGCGCACCGAGCACGGTGTGTTCAACCGGCTGCTGTGGGCCACGCCGGATGGGGCGTTGCAGTACTACGATAAGCGCCACCTGTTCCGCTTCGGCAACGAGCATCTGCGCTATGCGGCCGGGCGCGAGCGCCTCTGCGTCGAGTGGAAGGGGTGGCGGATCAACCCACAGGTCTGCTACGACCTGCGCTTTCCGGTGTTTTGCCGCAACCGCTTCGATGTGGAGCGCCCGGGCCAACTGGATTTCGATCTGCAATTGTTCGTCGCCAATTGGCCGTCCGCACGTGCCTACGCCTGGAAGACACTGTTACGCGCGCGCGCGATCGAGAACCTGTGCTTCGTGGCGGCGGTCAATCGCGTCGGGGTGGACGGCAACCAGTTGCACTACGCCGGCGACAGCGCGGTGATCGATTTCCTCGGCCAGCCGCAAGTGGAAATCCGCGAACAGGAACAGGTGGTGACCACCACGATCAGCGCAGTCGCGCTCGCTGAGCACCGCGCGCGCTTCCCGGCGATGCTGGATGCGGACAGCTTTGTGCTGGGCGAGTAGGTGTGAGTGGGGATTGGGGAGTCGGGATTGGGGATTTGCAAGGGCGGGAGTGCTGACGCCTGATTTATCTGCGGGATGCTTCCGCCTGGAGCAGCTGAAAGCGGCTCGCCGTGGAACACCTGCGTTTCCGTTAAGGCGTAGGCCGCTTCGGCGCGCGACGGCTAGAGCCTGACATTGCATTGCGCTTGCCTGGGCTGCCAGCCGCTAATCACTCGGAAGTGGTGGGCGACTCTCCCTGTTCGCTCCGCGCTTCGCAGCTACTGCGCGTGCTTGCCGGCCGCGGCGTGTGGCAGTGGTGTGAGCCGGATTTCATAGAGCATCGGCCAACGTTTGCCGGTGACGAACAAGCGGTCGTGCTCGGCGTCGAATGCGATGCCGTTGAGCACATCGTTGGTGGAGTCGGTCAGTGCGTCGGCGTCCGGCACCAGCGCTTGCAGGTCGATCCAGGCCACTACCTTGCCGCTGGCCGGATCGATGCGCGCAATGCGCGAGGTCAGCCAGACATTGGCTAGCAGCTCGCCGTTGACCCATTCCAGCTCGTTGAGATTGTCCAGCGGCCGGCCGCCGGCGGTGACCTTGATGCTGCCGACCTGCTGCAATGTGTCCGGATCCAGTTTGCGGATCACTGCGGTGCCGTCGCTCATGTACAGGTGGCTGTCATCGCTGGTCAGCGCCCAGCCTTCACCCGGATAGCGGAAACGCGCGCGTGGCGTCAGCGTCGCCAGGTCGTAGACGAAGCCTTCGTGGTTACGCCAGGTCAGCTGGATCAGGCGGTCGCGCCAAGCCACGATGCCTTCGCCGAAATACGGTGGCGGCACCTCGGCGCGTTGCAGGATGCGCCCTGTTTCCAGGTCCACCTTGCGCACGCTCGAACGCCCGGTCTCGCCAGTGCTTTCGTACAGATGGCCGCGCAGATAAAACAGGCCTTCGGTAAAGGCAGTGGTGTCGTGCGGATAGCGCTTGACCACGCGATAGCCCTGCGTCGGGACCGGGTCGCGGGCAACTGCCATGGCCGGCAGGAGTGCGAGGATGAGTAGCAGGGCAGGGACGAGACGTGGCATGAGGTGATCATCCCATGCCGGCCAAGACCGAAGCCAACCGCACCGCGATCTGCTCGATCAACGCTGGATGCAAAGCCACCTGCGCGTTGGGATGCGGCATGCAGAGCCAGTGATCCCATTGGTTCCGGTGCGCGGCGACTAACCGTCCCTCGATCCGGCTGCTCAAGGCTGCATCAAGCGCACCTATGCATCGAAGATGCCGGACGCGAGGTCAGTGACGCCTTCGATTCCGATAGGGCAGTCGACAAAGCAACGGCCCCCAGCGGCGGCTCGGCCTTGCGCCTTCGCGCCGCCAGCGCTTCGCTCCGACGGCGGCGCCCACCGGCACGGGATGCCACGCGGTGAACTGCGCCGTCTGCGCCTTGCACGCGCCCCAACGATTCGCTGAACCGGTGCTTGCACGGCGCGGGGACCTTGTCGCGGCCGCCACACCGGCGCTGCTAGGCTCGCGCCACGTCCATCACCGGAAGCTGCACATGATCAAGTCGTTCTCTCTGTTCGCGCTGCTGGGCGTCGCCACGCTCGCGCCGCAGGCCCAGGCAGCAGGCAACATCGACTGCAAACTGTCGTTCAATCTCGAAGGCTGGTCGGTGTTCTACAAGACCGCCAGCGGCACCGGCACCATCACCTGCGACAACGGTGCGGTGATTCCGGTGAAGATCTCCAGCAAGGGCGGTGGCCTGACAGTCGGCAAGTCCAAGATCACCGGCGGCCGCGGCACCTTCTCCGGTGCATACAGCCTCAATGATCTGCTGGGCACCTATGCGGCCGCCGAGGCGCATGCCGGCGTGGTCAAGTCCAGTACCGCACAGGTCGTCACCAAAGGCGACATCTCGCTAGCCCTGGCCGGGACGGGTGAAGGTGTGGACCTGGGCGTCAATGTAGGCAACTTCGTGATCGAGCGTCGCAAGTAAGACGCGGCAGATCGCGCTGAAGACGGCACTGCACACAACAAGCGCATCTGTACGCGAGAGGCTTTGTTACCTAGAGATAGGTAACAAAGCCTCTAGAGGTCTGTAGCGATGGCGGCAGTGCGTTGGCCGCACTGACTTTGATTGACGAGTGAAATGATGTCGGGATGGCAGCGACATTGCGCGGATCGAGTGAACTTGATCAGACCGGCAACTAGTCGGACGGCCGCACGGCATGCACTGCTCGCACATGCACACCGACACTCTGGACTGGTCCTTGCCCGCCCACCGGCGCGCGGGACCTTATGCGGCATGGATGCCGTAGAAGAGCTTACATGGACGTACTTGCAGCGTGTCCTGCGACGGTGGGCGGGCCAGGGCCCTGCAGCCAAGCCGCAGATCAGCCGCTGTGCAAGTGATCTATCCGCACTGTCCAACCACTCCAAGACAGGAGAAGACAATCGAAATGTCGAGTCTTAGCCGCATTTGGATGTAGTCAAAAAAAGCTTGGTTAGTCGAGGGCGCGTTGCCCTCACCGCTTGCGGGACACGCCGCAAGTACGTCCATGTAGTCTCGGTGGCGGCATCCATGCCGCCACACGGTCCCGCAAGCGGTGAGGACATCGCACCTGGCAACGTGGTTGTGTGCTGATGGAACCACAAAGCCGGCCGCGCCCGCACAGCGGTGTTCCGTTGGCCGCTCTAAAGCTGCCTCGCGTGCCGGTTCGCTGCGAGCCACAGTTAATGTCTCGCGCTTACTTCAATGTATCGCGTGATTCACGCAGACATGATCCAAGCGATAACGAAAAACGGCCCTTCGCAGGGCCGTTTTTTTATTGCACGTCTTGTA
>NZ_JBGOFY010000029.1:0-39892 GCF_041520885.1 Xanthomonas sp. NCPPB 2922
GGGCGACCCCACCCACTGGATGCGCATAGGCCCTGTCGAATGCAATCGCACGGCTGACAGCGCCGGCTCCATAGTAGTTGGGGTAGTCCGAGTCGCCGTGGAATCCAATGCCTGTCGTCTGATTTTGCGGAAGTCCTGGCGTGCCTTTGGGTTGTTTGTCGAAGTAGTAGGTCGCTTGTGCAGACACATTCTGAGGCGTCATGGGCATTGAGCCGTCCTGATTGAACGTAATCCCTTGCCGCGCTTGTGTCTGCGTCCTGTTGTTCGGATTGGCCTCAACAAAGTCATCCAAACGGCCGTTTCCAAGCCGTCTCATTGGATTCAAATCGACGGCTGGGTTGATTTGTCGCTCCCGATCAATCAATGCGTTCCAACCTGAAATCTGAGCCTTGGCCTCATCGTCGCGCGCATTTTTAACTAGATTCTCCACGGGGAGCGTGTAATCGTTGACCGGATTATTGTCTTTTGCAATCGCTTTCACCGCGGAATCAAATTGTTTGTATGAGTTGGTCATGCTTACTTGATTGAAGGCATGCTGCGTCTCATGACCAAGAACAAATGTTAGATCAGTAGCGTTGAATTTATTGAATTGACTCTGGGTTTGCCCGACCGTAGCTGGTGGAATGCTCATGGTTTTGCTGGTAGGGTTGAACGTCCCACCTGCAATCGTGCCGCTGAGAGGAGCGAAATTTTCCAGCAGCATGCGTTTTTGGGGGTCGCTACTGTCAATGGTCGTAACAGCTCGCTTCATCTCGTTCGCCAGCGTCGGCGAACTGTTGATTGTCGCCTGCAGGTTGGTGACCATATCTTGCGTTACAGGCTGGCTTTGTTGGTTTGCATCTATGTACGAACTATTTGCGAAACGCATACCCATCTCTTGCAGCCGGAGCGAACCGCGCAAGCTCGCCGTCGGTGTGGATCCTGGATCAAGCGCCGGGAGGGTGACGATTCCGGATGCCTTGTCGTAGGAGCCCGTCAGCGGTTCGGAGCCGCCAACGCCTGGTAAGAATCCTTTCAGATGGCCGCTGGCTGCTTCTTGATTGAGTCTCTGTGTAAGGTCCGGATCGGACGCAATCGTAGAGCGTAACTGCGCTTCTTGATCGGGGGTGACATCTGACCGACCCGCGAACTGCGCCAATATGGACTGCAATTGAGTGTTGGCGTTTGCCATTATCGTTACTCCTCAAACTTGTGCAGACTTATCGACTTGACACAGTTTTCTCTTGATTTTCTTTGGGGGTCTACGGAGACAGGGTGCCATGGATTGATCTGGGCACGTATATTCTTACGTAAGTATTGAAAAGACAGGACCCGCCCAAACTCATTGTAAGACCAATATCCTATTTCAGTTTTGAATCCAGCGTCTTTCAAGGCCTTGTCGTATTTCTCAAAGACTAGCTCGCAAGGAGGAACGGTTGAAGGAGGAATGCTGCTCGGCGGTAAAAGTTCCAGAGTGACATTCGAATACTCCGAAAATTTCTCGTCGAAGTTGTAAGTGGTGGCATATTTTGAATAAGGAGAGGATTGATCGAGCACATAGAACCCAGAGTTTTCACCTGCATTCCTGGTGAAGGGAACTTCTAGATACCTTTCAAGAACCAATGGCGACAGCTCGTCGAAATTTTCGACATCTCTTATCAAGGATAAGAAGCGATCCATCAGGACTTGGGGTGTCAGCTCAGTGTGTGTTGTCATCTTTGTTCCTCGAGGTTCTTCAGCCGTCGGTTTGGCAGTTGCACAAGAAGTTGCCAAGCAGATGAGCACTACGACTACCACTAGATTTGCTTTAAATTTCATTCCGCATGCTCCCTTCATTTGCCAAGTGCATCGCTGAAAAATTCCCTTGAAAGACGATGTTCAGTGGCTTGGCACTTTTCTCTGTCAGATTTCTTATAGCTCGTAAAAGCAACAATAGGTAGCCGAGATCGGGACCAAAGCGATTGCCCATGTTGATTCAAGTCATGTGCATGCTATGACGAAGCACGTCGCTCTGTCATTTCGTCAGGCACCTTGGTCTGCATCAGCACATCATCCAATTGCTCAGCTAACAGATCGAAGCAAAACGCCAAAGCATCGATCGGTACGGGAGTCTCGTTGATGCCTGAGGTCGGCATGCAACGAGGACGTGCCAACACTGAGAGGAAGCGTAGATGATCGCGCGTTTGCACCAACCGAAGCTGCGCGTCTTCCGGCAGCAGGTAATACCCGAACAGAGACTGCTCCATGCTCACTCCTCCGGAACAGGCTCCCGCCGCACGATGCGGCGGGATGCCGGGAGGTTAGCAACCGCAAACAGACGGCGGGCTTATTTCCCTTGCGGGTGTTGTATTCGCCGCCCTCCCGACGTGAAGACGCCGAGCATGTGCCCGAACATCAGGCACAAAAAACCACCGCTTTACGGGGGTGGGCGCCGCTGTTTGTGGAGTTGCTACGCTCCGTGAAGGAGTGTGCTACCGATGCATGGAGGAGTCAAGATGCAGGCCCGGAATCCTCGTGCTCTTTGGATTATCAATGTCGTGTCGCAAAGATATATTTATTAATATACAGAAATTTCAGATCGGAGGTATAATTGGGGGATCGAATACGCTAGCTGACAAAGCGGAAATGACGTAATTCTAAAAAGAATCGTGGGCTCGAAAAGAATTATCACACGATTCGATTTCAGGCCGCAGTTAATGACAGGCTTCACAAGCCAGGCGCTAGAATTCTTCCTCTGCCAACCGGCCGCCAAAGACCGAAGCTCACATGCAACGACATCCGGACCTGTATCCCAACGACGATAACGGCGACACCCTCTGGCACATCGCCCAGCAAGGGGTGGATCTTTCCAAGCCTCGGGAGATTGCGTTTTCCGTGGTGTTCCCGACGAAAGAATCGGCATTGGAATTTTCCGTGACGCTGCTGCGCTTCGAGCAAAAGGTGCGTTGCTGCCACTATCCGGAAAACACCGCGTTTCCGATGGATGTGACGGTGTATCCGACCATGGTGCCGTCGCACAAGGCGATTTCGGCATTCGAGGAGGAGCTGGCCGTGGAGGCCAAGCCCCTGGGTGGCTTGAATGACGGCTGGGAGTTTTCCGTGGATGACAAGGACGCTTGACGCAGCCCGCGTGCGAGAGCCGGCGATGCAGTCACTGCATCGCTAAGCTGGTTGCACTCTTACCGCTGTGACTGCGGTACTCGGCGCAGCTTTGACACGTCATAGCCCATGGCGGCGATACGTTGGACAGCCTGCTGATAGTCGGCATCGGACACCTGCGGGGTACGCGCCATGTACCAGACGTAATCGCGCTTGCTGCGCGCCACGATGGTCTGCGCGTAGGCCGCATCCCGCCAGGCGATCACGTATTCGGCCTTGAACGGCCAGAAGAACTGCATGCTCCACAGCGCACCATTGCCTTCCTTCGCCACCTGGCCGATCGGATGCATGGACTTGAGCGGCGCCTGGAAGCTGCCCTTGCGGTAGGTGAAGGTGGTCTGGATGCGGCCGTCCGGCCGCAGCGCATAGCGCTCCACGGCATCGTAGGCCTTGCGCTCGGGCCGGGTGGGAATATGCGCGATGACGTACCAGTCGCCCATGAAGCGCGGCACGTCAACGCTGTCTGCGCGGGGCAATGCGGGACGCGGCTCGCTGCCGCTTGCACTCCCGCAGACTGCGAGTGTCAGTAAGAACAGCATCGAACCCTGCCGCATGGCAACCTCACCCAAGAGAAATACGTTCCTAGGCCTACGTAGCAACGATGCGTCTGGATGCACCTTGTGCAGGGCATCGCTTACCGAGATGCGACGAGCTCTAGCGTGTTGACTGGGCGCTACCGTGCAGGTTGCTCAGCGCTGCGTTGAGAACGCTAGCGCGCATCGAGATTGCGTGTGAGTCAGCAATATAGTGAACCTCAAGTTCGTGCCTGCCCGATCAAGAGCCAGTCGCCACACAGACGTTCAAGCGATGCGCAGGTTCACCCAAGCGAGCAGTGCCCGTGTATGTCACGAGCAAGCAAATGACCGGTTCCTGGACATCCCAACCAGCAACACTCCACCAGCATGTCACCAAGGCGACACGGCCGTTTCTCCATACGGATAAATGCGCGCGATCTTCCCATCTGCAGTGTGCTCCAGCGGCGTCATCTTGATGCTGCGCAGATGCGTCTGGCCGCCCGACAACACAGCGTCGTGATAGAACAGATACCACTGGCCTTCGAACGCGCAGATGGAGTGGTGCGTGGTCCAGCCGACCACCGGGTCGAGCAGCACGCCCTGGTAGACGAACGGGCCGTACGGGGAGTCGCTGGTGGCGTAGCAGATCAGGTGGGTGTCGCCGGTGGAATACGACAGGTAGTAGCGGCCGGCGTGGTGGTGGACCCAGGGGCCTTCGAAGAAACGGCGGGCGTGATCGCCGGCGCGTAGCGGGGCGCCGTGTTCGTCGAAGATGACGATCTCGCGGGTGGGTTCTGCCAGTTGCGTCATGTCCTCGCGCAGGCGTGCGACGCGCGGGCCGAGTGCGGGCGCATCGTCGGCCGGTTCCTGATGGGTCTGCGCGTAGACATTGTCGCGGTAGTGCTGCAGCTGGCCGCCCCAGATGCCGCCGAAATACAGGTAATGCGCGCCGTCGTCGTCAGCGAACACGGCTGGGTCGATCGAGTAGGTGCCGGCGATGGGCTCGGGTTCGGCCACGAACGGGCCTTGTGGTCCATCGCCGACCGCCACGCCAATCTGAAAGATGCCGTCGGCACGTTTTGCCGGGAAATACAGGTAGGTCTTGCCATCGCGTTGCGCGGCATCCGGCGCCCACATCTGGCGCTGTGCCCACGGCACATCGCGCACGTGCAGCACCTGGCCCAGGTCTTCCACTGCCGCATCAGGATGCGCCATGCGGAACACGTGGTAGTCGGCCATGTCGAAGTGCGAGCCATCGTCGCTGAAGGCGACACCAGCATCGATATCGTGCGAGGGATAGATGTACAGCGCGCCGTCGAACACGTGCGCGGACGGGTCGGCGGTGTAGACGTGGCTGACCAGCGGTGCGGAAATGGCGGTGCGCGCCAGGGCCTGCAGTGCGGCGGCTTCCAGTTCATTGGACATGCGCGTACCTGTGCATGAGAGGGAGGGGAGGGGTGTCAGCCGGCGGCCAGCGGCGCGGCCTGGCGGCGCGTGCCAAGCTCGTGTTCGATACGGGTTTCCAGCGCCTTGTCGATCTCGTACAGCGCCAGCAGCGCGGTGCCGAGCAGGAACGGAATGGACGCATACACGCTGATGGCCAGGCGGATGCCGCCGGTGACCGCGGCGCTCTGTTGCGGGATTGCCGCGTCATAGCCGTAGAACGCCAGGATGCCGGCGACCAGGGCGCCGCCCACGCTCAGCCCGATCTTCAGGCCGCACAACATGGCCGAGAAGATGATGGCGGTGGCACGCCGGTGGTTCTTCCATTCCGAGTAGTCGGCCACGTCGGCGATCATCGCCCATAGCAGCGGGATGGTGATGCCGTAGAAAAAGCCGTGCAGCACGTAGGAGGCGAACACCCAGCCGATCGCCGTGGGCGAGTAAACGTAGAACGCCAGCAGGAACAGGGTGGACATCAGCAGCGCGCCACCGAACACATTGCGCTTGCCGTTGCGGTCCGCCAGGCGCTTGGAAAAACCAATTCCCACGATCATCGCCAGGATGCCGCCGGCACTGAACACGCTGAAGGCCGAGGTCGGCGCATCCTGCGGCCACTGCAGTGCGCTCATGCCGGCACCGGTGAGCACGCTGTTGATGGCGCCGATGAAGCGGTTGAAGCCGGCGTTATCCAGGAACTGCGCCAAGGCGCCGGCGTCCAGGTAGTACTTGAAGTAGTAGATGTACATGCCGCCTTTCATGGCGAGATTGATGAACACCAGGATGGTCAGCGCCAGCATCACCAGCCACGGCTTGTTGCGTACCAGGTCGGTGAGGTCCTGGCGCACGCTGGTGCGCTGCTCGGTGATCGGCAGCACGCGCTCGCGCGTGGTGAAAAAGGTAATCAAAAAGCACAGCGTGCCGATCGCAGCGAACAACGCCATGGTGTTGCGAAAGCCTTGCGCCTTGTCGCCATTGCCCAGGACCAGCACCAGCGGCAGCAACAGCACCTGGATGATGAACTGCGCGAAGGTCACTGCCAGAAAGCGATACGCCGACAAACTATTGCGTTGCTCCATGCTGCCGGTGAGCACGCCACTCAACGCCGAATACGGCAGGTTGTTGGCCACGTACACCAGCATCAACAGCGTGTAGGTGGCGAAGGCGTAGATGAGCTTGCCGTGTTCGCCCAGTGCCGGGGTGTTGAAGGCGGCCAACGAGAGCGCGCCGAACGGCAGCGCCGTCCACAGGATCCACGGGCGGAACTTACCCCAGCGGGTGCGCGTGCGATCGGCCAGGATGCCGATGATGGGCGTGAACACAAATGCGCCCAGCAGGCCGACCACGAAGATCAGCGTGGCGGCCGCGCTTGCGGGAATGCGGAAGACATCGGTGTAGAAAAACGCGAGAAAGGTGACCAGGGTCTGGAAGATCAGATTGGCCGCCAGGTCGCCGAGGCTGTAGCCGATCTTTTCGCGCAAGGACAGCTGCTGTGACCGATCATTCATGAGGTGGGGCAGGCTCGAGGAGTGCTGCGGAAACGCCGCGGCGCGCAGTGCGCCACCGGTCGCGGTTGGGAGGACCCGCGACCGGTGACGGCAACACTCAGAAGGTACCGCGGATGCCGAGCATCACCGTGCGCCCCGGCTGGTACAGGTCATAGGTGGCGTTGGGCCAGGCGTAGGTGGTGCGCAGCGGTTCGTCGGTGAGGTTGGTCACGTTGAGCGTGATCTGCGGCTTGGAGGGCAGCCAATCCAGCGCGTAGCTCGCCGACAGATCCAGCTGGCCGCGTGCGTCGGCGTTGAGGCGTGCATACGGGATGCCGTTCTGGTTGGCGCCGGAGATCACCATGTCGTCGTTCCAGGTGTAGGACAGGCGCACCGAGGCGGCGTTCTTTTCCCAGTACACGGTGCCGTTCCACAGGTTTGGCGCCACGCCCACAGCCACCGCGGGCACGCCTTCGCCTTCGGAGGACTGGGTGACGTGGGTGTAGTTCACGCTGAAGCCCAGGCCGTCGACCAGCTTGTCCAGCGGCTGCACCCAGATCGCTTCGGTGCCGCGGATGTTCAGCACGCCATCGGCGTTGACCTGGGTCTGCACGTCCACGGTGGCTGCATTCGGGCCGCCACGCTGGTCCAGGCCGGCCTGCTGGATCGGCAGCAGGCTCTCGTACGGCACGCCCAGGTCGTTGAACGGGATGCGACGCACGCCGTTGACGGTGAAGCCGCTGATGCGCTTGTTGAACAGGGTCAGGCCCACATAGCCTTCGCCGCCGGTGTACCACTCGCCGCCGAAGTCGACGTTGGTGGACAGGTACGGTGCCAGGTTGGGATTGCCTTGCGTCGCGGTCTGCGCGGAGGGGTCGCTGAAGTTGGTGTTGGGCAACATCGCGCTGGGGTCGGGACGGGTGAGCGTGCGCGAGCTGGACAGGCGCATGACCACGTTGTCGGCCACATCCCAGGCCACATTGAACGAGGGCAGGGTTTCCTTGTAGTCCGAATCCAGCACCTGCACCTGGCGGATGCCGTTGATGGTGACCGGGCCGGTGATGGTCTGGTCGGTGGTCACGTAGCGCACGCCGGCATTCAGGCGCAGCGTGCGGTTCCACACTTCGGTTTCGGCGTTGGTTTCGATGTAGAAACCCAGGTTCTTTTCGCGGATGCCGCCGGCCGAGGCGCCGGTGTTGGCGGAGTTGGTTTCCGGTGCGGAATCACGCAACGCGTAGTAATTGGTGTCGCCCAGGAAGCGGTTGAAATCGGCGGTGATGAACCCGCCCGGGCCGGGCCGCAAATAGCCGGACAACGCCGCGTTGGGGATCGCCGAACCCGGCCCGCCATTGCACACGTTGCCGCCGCCGCCACGGCAGATCACCTGTTCCCACGCGGTGCTGTTGTCGAAGCCGCGGATGGTGCGCTCGGCCTGGTCGTAGGAGGTGCCGATCTTGATGTTGCGCTTGTCCTCGCCGAACTGCAGGTCGGCACGTGCGCCGCGTGTCTGGGTGACGCGCTTTTCGTTCTGGATGTTGACGCGGCCACCGGCCCAGCCCCAACCCAGGTTGGGGTCGTTGAGGTCCAGCGGGCTGCTGATCGACGGGCGGTCGCCGCCTTCGTTGCGGTAGTCCACGGTGGTGAACGGCGAGGTGACCAGGATGCTGGGCGACTCGCGCGCCAGCCAGCTGCGCGTGGCATTGGCCTGCACATTGAGCTTGATGTCCTGGTTCTCGCCGAATAGCAGCTCGGCGCCGGGATTGACGCTCCAGAATTTGACCTCTTCGCGGTACGGGCGCGCTTCCAGGAAGTACTGCGCGTTGGCGAAGGTGGCGCTGGTGACCACGTTGTTCTGATCCAGCTGCATGCCGAGCGGGATCATGTTGCCGTTGCGGCCGATCAGATTCATGCTGATCCGCTCGGTGGTGCGCTTGGCTTCGGAATACAGCGTGTCCAGGTAGAAATGCATGCTGTCCGAAGGCCGCCATTCCAGCGACATCACCGAGGCATCGCGGTCGCGATCGCCGTTCATGTAGACGCTGCGGCCCAGGCGCGGAATCAACGCGTCGCTGATCTGGTCGATGCTCAGGCCCGGGTTGCGCGCCAGCAGCCATGCCGCGTCGATGGTTTCGCCCGTGGTGAGGCCGCTGCCGGCGGTGGCCGGCACGCGGTCGGGAATGCGCCAGTTGCCACCGCCGTTGACGTTGCAGGCGGCCGGTTGATTGGTGGCCGGCGTGCCGGCGGGCGGGGTGAGCCCGCACTGGGTGTAGGTGAGGCCGGGATTGGTCCAGCCCACGCTCTCAAAGCCCTCCACGCCCAGTTTGCTGCGCACCGAGGCCACGCCGAACAGCGCGCCGAAGGTGCCTTGCTCGTTGGTCCAGCTGCCCATCACCGCGCCGCGCGGGGTGGTCTTTTCGCTGGTGCTGTTCCAGTCTGCCTGCGCCTGGTAGGTGAAATGCACGCCCGGGCGATCGAACGGGCGCGCGCTGCGCATGTCCACCACACCGGAGACGCCGCCCTCGAGCATGCTGGCGGTGGGCGTCTTGCTCACGGTGAGCTGGGTGAAAAACTCGGTGGGGAACAGGTTGAGGTCGACCTCGCGGTTCTGGTTCTGCGCGTTAAGGCCGATCGAGGCAGTGGCGATGCTGGCGCCGTTGAGTGTGGTCTTGGTGAAGCTGGTGCCCAGGCCGCGGATGGCGATGTTGAGGCCTTCGCCATTGACGTCGCGCGAGAGCTGCACGCCGGGGATGCGGTTGAGCGACTCGGCGATATTCATGTCCGGGAACTTGCCGATGTCTTCGGCAAACACGGTGTCGGCAAAGCCCACCGAATCGCGCTTGGCATCGGTGGAAAACTGGATGCTACGCCGGTAACCGGAGACGGTGACGGTATCGAGCTGGGTGACGGCATCGCCGCTGCCGACGGTGGTGGGCGGCGTCTGTGCGGTCGTGGCCGCAGCGCCTGCATCGGTGGATTGCGCAAAGGCGCAGGTGCTGGCCATGCCCAGCAAGGCGGTACTCAATGCGCAGGACAACGTGGTACGTGCATAACTGTTCTTCACCGTAATCCCTTCCCTATCAGGTGAGCAGATGTCCCACGCATCGCCCCTGCGCAGGGAGTGCCGGCACCGGCGGATGCGGGGCGGCGATGAAGCGGCGGAGCAACAGGCGACTGGTGGCGCCGGATGTTAGCGCTACCAAATCGCAGACATCACGCTGCAGGGCAGCATAGATTGGCAGGCATAGCGGAGGCGGCTGTATGGCAGGCAGGTGCGTGGTGTCGCATCACCGCAGTGCGCATTGGCGTGCTGCACTGCGTAATGGATTCTGCCGATGCGCATGGTAATGGTAGCGCTATCACCCGTGGCGCAATGCCACCCTCGTGCAGGTGCAGTGGTCGATGAATCGAACCGAAGAACACACGGCCACCGCGCCACGTTCACCGCGTTGCCGCGTTGCGCACAGGGGCAACGCGTACAGGGCATTGGCGGATTGCCGTTGCGCGCTGCCGCCGCGGTGCACGTTGTGAGCGAGTTGCCGGTGAACGCTGCAGCGACCGGGCCGCTGGCGCGGCTGGGCCGGATGCGCTGGCGTGTATGCGCGCTGTTGCTGGCGGCCACCACCATCAATTATGTCGACCGCCAGGTGCTGGGCGTGCTGGCGCCGTTTTTGCAGACGCAGATTGGCTGGAACGAAATCCAGTACGGCTACATCGTCACCGCCTTCCAGGCCGCGTATGCCCTCGGCTTGCTATGCAGCGGCGCGGTGATCGACCGCTTCGGCACGCGCGCAGGCTATGCCTTGGCCATCGGCATCTGGAGCCTGGCCGCGATGGGGCATGCGCTGGCCACCACCGTGGTGGGCTTTGCGATTGCGCGGTTTTTCCTGGGGCTGGGCGAATCGGGCAATTTCCCGGCGGCGATCAAGACCGTGGCCGAATGGTTCCCGCGCCGCGAGCGCGCGCTGGCCACCGGCATCTTCAATTCCGGCTCCAACATCGGCGCCATTGTCGCGCCCTTGCTGGTGCCGGTGATCGCCACCGCCTGGGGCTGGCAGGCCGCGTTCTTGTTCACCGGTGTGCTCAGTGCCACCTGGCTGGTGGTGTGGTGGTGCAGCTACCACCCACCCGAGCAGCAGCCGGGGCTGACGGCGGCCGAGCTTGCGCATATCCGCAGCGATGCGCACGAGCCGGTGCGGCGCCGGTTGTCGTGGCTGCAGGTGATGCGGCACCGGCAGGCCTGGGCATTTGTGCTGGGCAAGTTCATCACCGACCCGATCTGGTGGTTCTTTTTGTTCTGGCTGCCGAAATTCCTGCACGCCGAATACGGCCTGAGCCTGCTGCAACTGGGCGCGCCGTTGATTGTGATCTTCGTGCTGGCCGATATCGGCAGCATCGCCGGCGGATGGGTAGCCGGGCGCTTCATTGCGCGGGGCTGGAGCGTCAACCGCGCGCGCAAGACCGCGATGCTGATCTGCGCGTTGTCGGTGGTGCCCATCGTGTTTGCCGCGCGTGCCGACAATCTCTGGGTGGCAGTCGGTTTGATCGGGCTGGCGACGGCCGCGCATCAGGGTTGGTCGGCGAACCTGTTCACGCTGCCCTCTGACATGTTTCCGCGCCATGCGGTGGCCACGGTGGTGGGCATCGGCGGCTTTGCCGGCGCGGTGGGCGGCATGTTGATCGCCACCTTCATCGGGTTCTTGCTGCAAGCCACCGGCAGCTACGTGCCGGTGTTCCTGATGGCGGGCTCGGCCTACCTGCTGGCGCTGGCCATCGTGCACCATCTGGTGCCGTGGCTGGAGCCGGCGCAGCTGCCCGCCGATGCACCCGCACCTCCCGCCACGCACCCCTGAGGGCCGACCATGTCCACGCATGCATGCGCACTGTTGTTGATGCTCACCGCTGGCCTGGTGCCAGCCGCGCAGGCCGCGCCGCTGGCGGCGGGCGCGTCCAAGTTCCTGGGCAGTGCCTATGGCCCGCAGCAGGCGCCGGGGTTTACCCAGTACTGGAACAAGCTCACGCCGGAAAATGCCGGCAAGTGGGGCAGTGTGGAGGCGGTGCGCGACCAGATGGACTGGAGCGGCCTGGATACCGCCTACAACTTCGCCAAGGCCAACGGCATGCCGTTCCAGATGCATGTGCTGGTGTGGGGCAACCAGCAGCCGGAATGGATCAAGCACCTGCCGCCGGCCGAGCAGCGCCGCGAGATCGAGCAATGGTTTGCCGCAGTGGCGCAGCGCTACCCGGATATCGACCTGCTGGAAGTGGTCAACGAGCCGCTGAACGACCCGCCCAGCAAGGACGATAACGGTGGCGGCAATTATCTGCAGGCGCTCGGCGGCAACGGTGCCAGCGGCTGGGAGTGGGTGCTGCAATCGTTCCGGCTGGCGCGCCAGCAGTTTCCACGCGCACGGTTGATGATCAACGACTACAGCATCACCAATAGCCCTCAGGCCACGCAGCATTATCTGCAGATCGTGCAGCTGCTGCAGCGCGAGCAGCTGGTGGATGCGATCGGCGTGCAGGAGCACGCGTTCGAAACCACACCGAACGTGGCGATGTCGGTGCATTGCGCCAATCTCGACACGCTGGCCAGCACCGGCCTGCCGATCTACATCACCGAATTCGATCTGGATGGCCCAAGCGATGCGCAGCAGGTGGCCAGCTACCAGCGTGTGTTTCCGGTGTTCTGGGAGCACCCGGCGGTGGCCGGCATCACGCTGTGGGGCTATCGCCCCGGCTTGTGGCGCGACAAGGAAGCGGCTTATCTCATCCGCGCCGATGGCAGCGAGCGGCCGGCGCTGGCCTGGTTGCGCGACTACGTGGCCCAGCATCCTGGCGTGCGCGCACCGTGATGCGCTGCCGTGGCTGTACCGTTTTCCCCTGTTGTCCGGTGACCTGAGCCCATGCCCACACCCTTGATCCTGCACGACGACCGACTGCTGCCGGCAGACCCCGCCACGCGTGCCATCGCGCGCCGCCTGTATACGCAGACCGCGGCGTTGCCGATCATCAGCCCGCACGGCCATACCGACCCGGCCTGGTTTGCCACAGATGCCCCGTTCGCCAACGCGACCGAGCTGCTGCTGGTGCCCGATCACTACGTGTTCCGCATGCTGTACAGCCAGGGCATCGACCTGGATCAACTCGGCATTCCGCATGCCGATGGATCGCGTGCGCCGGTGGACCCGCGTGAGGCCTGGCGCGTGTTCGCCAGCCAGTTCGCGCTGTTGCGTGGCACGCCCTCGGCGTTGTGGCTCAACCACGTCTTCCATCAGGTGTTCGATCTGCGCATCCGCCTGGATGCCGGCAGCGCCGACCACTACTACGACCACATCACCGCCGCGCTGCAGACGCCGGCGTTCCGGCCGCGCGCGCTGTTCGAGCGCTTCAACATCGAGGTGATCGCCACCACCGAGTCGCCGTTGGACACGCTGGAGCAACACGCCACCATTCGCGACAGCGGTTGGAGCGGGCGCGTGCTCACCGCCTACCGCCCGGATGCGGTGGTGGACCCAGAGCATGAGCAATTCGCCAGCGCGCTGCAGCAGTTTGGCGCGCTGACCGGCGAGGATGTCCTGCAGTGGCCCGGCTATCTGCGTGCGCATCGGCAGCGCCGCGCGTTCTTCGCTGCGGCCGGTGCCACCTCCACCGATCACGGCCATCCCAGTGCGGCCACCGCAGACCTTTCGCCCGCCGAGGCACAGCGCCTGTTCGACACGGTGGTGCGTGGTCAGGCCACGCCGGCGCAGGCAGAGTTGTTCCGCGCGCAGGTGCTTACCGAAATGGCGGCGATGAGCGTAGACGACGGTCTGGTGATGCAGCTGCATCCGGGCTGTTTCCGCAATCACAATCGGCAGTTGTTTGAGCGGTACGGGCGCGACAAGGGCGCCGACATCCCGATGCGCACCGACTACGTGCATGCGCTCAAGCCGCTGCTGGACCGGTTCGGCAACGACCCGCGCTTTCGCCTGATCGTGTTCACGCTGGACGAAACCAGCTACAGCCGCGAACTGGCGCCGCTGGCCGGGCATTACCCGGCGCTGCTGCTGGGCCCGGCGTGGTGGTTCCACGATGCGCCGGAAGGCATGTGGCGGTTCCGCGAGCAGACGCTGGCCAGTGCCGGCTTCTACAACACGGTGGGCTTCAACGACGACACCCGCGCATTTCTGTCCATTCCCGCACGCCACGATGTGGCGCGGCGCGTGGACAGTGCATTCCTTGCGAAGCTGGTGGCCGAGCATCGGCTGGACGAAGACGAGGCCATGGAGGTCGCGAGCGATCTGGCGTACCGCCTGCCCAAGCAGGCCTATAAATTGTGAGAGCGGGCAACCGCACTGCGTGCGCCCTGCGAGGACTGGCGCACTGCAGGCGGCCTGCACCTGAGGGGAGTGAGAGGATGACACCAGCCGTTATGCAGCAGCAGGCAACCACGGCCGCACAGCGCGTGAGCGAGTGCGGCGTAGGTGTGGCGATGACCGGTGCCATGCGCCTACGCGTTGTGCTGTATCGCCTCTGCAGGCGTGCACGCGATGGGCGCCCAGGCACTACGCAGCAGCCGCTGCAGCGCAGCCTGCGCGCTGGATGCATGGCGCTGATCTGCCTCTGCACTACCGCAGGTGTGGTCACAGCGGCGGAGCCAACCAACGCGCCGCGCGAACGGATCTCGCTCAACGCCGACTGGCGCTTCCAGCGTGGCGACCCGCCTGGCAATACCGTGCGGCTGGAGTACGACGTACGCCCGGAGGTGGTTCGCAGCGAAGACGGCAAGGTGGCCGATGCGCGGCCCGAGCAGGCGCAACACATCGACGCCGACGCGCGCGACGTGCTCAAACCGTGGATCCTGCCAACTGCCAACAGCCTGATCGCCGACCCCATGCAGCGGCATGTGCGCCCGCCCGGGCACCCGGGCAGTGCGGTGGCCTACGTGCAGCCCACGTTCGATGACAGCGCATGGCAGCGCGTGGACCTGCCACACGATTGGGCAATTGCAGGGCCGTTCCTGGCCGATGGCCCGCATGGCGGCATGGGGCGATTGCCGAGCTGGGGCGTTGGCTGGTATCGCAAGGCGCTGCAGATTCCGGCCAGCGACCGCGGCCGCTCGCTGTTTCTCGATCTCGATGGCGCGATGTCCTACGCCACCGTCTGGCTCAACGGCAAGCTGGTGGGCGGCTGGCCGTATGGCTACACCAGCTGGCGCGTGGATCTCACACCGTATGTGGTGCCGGGCGGGCACAACCAGCTCGCGATCCGGCTGGACAACCCGCCTGATTCGGCGCGTTGGTATCCCGGCGGTGGCCTGTATCGCAATGTCTGGTTGACCAAGACCGGCCCGCTCCGCGTTGCCCAGTGGGGCACGCAGCTGAGCACGCCGCAGGTGTCGGCCGAGCGCGCGCAGGTGCAGCTGGCGGTGCAGCTGGACAATGCCGGTGCCGCCCCCGTGCAGGCGCAGGTGAGCACCGCGCTGTACGCGCTGGATGACGCCAGCGGCCTGCGCCGTGGCCCGGCGGTGGCGCAGATCGCCGCAGTGCAGGTACAGGTGGAGGCGGGTGGCAGTGCGCGCGTGCAGGGCAGTACGCAGATCGAGGCGCCACGGCGTTGGGGCCCACCACCGACACAGCAACCGCATCGCTATGTCGCGGTGACCGAGGTCAGCCAGGGTGGCCGCGTGGTCGATCGTGTCGAAACGCCGTTCGGCGTGCGCAGCGTGGTCTTCGACCCGGACAAGGGCTTAGTCATCAACGGCGAACACGTGCCCATCCGCGGGGTCAACAACCATCACGATCTGGGCGCGCTGGGGGCCGTGTTCAATGTGCGCGCCGCCGAGCGACAGCTGCAGTTACTGCAACAGATGGGCGCCAATGCCATCCGCATGAGCCACAACCCGCCCGCGCCGGAATTGCTGGAGCTCACCGACCGCATGGGCCTGCTGGTGGTGGACGAGGTGTTCGACAGCTGGGAGATGAAAAAGACCCCGCTGGATTTCCACCTGATCTTTCCGCAGTGGCACGAGCCGGATCTGCGCGCCATGCTGCGCCGCGACCGCAACCATCCCTCCATCATTTTGTGGAGCGTGGGCAACGAAGTGGGCGAGCAATACACCGGCGAAGCGGGCGCCGCGATCGCGCGCAGGCTGCACGCCATCGTGCACGCCGAAGACCCTACGCGCCCGGCGACGGCGGCGATGAACTACGCCTCGCCCGAGATGCCGCTGCCGGCGGCGCTGGATGTGATCAGCCTCAACTACCAGGGCGAAGGCATTCGCGATACGCCCGAGTTCGAAGGCACCGAACGCATCCGCAAGCCGCCGCAGTACCCGGCGTTCCATGCCAAATTTCCGCGCAAGGCCATCCTCAGCAGCGAGACAGCCTCGGCACTGAGCAGTCGGGGCGTATACCTGTTTCCGGTGAGTGTGCAGAGCAGCGCGCCGGTGCGTGATGGCCGCGGCGGCGATTCCGTGGCTCACCAGGTCAGCGCGTATGAGCTGCACGCGGTGGATTTCGGCTCCAGTGCCGACAAGGTCTTTGCCGCGTTGGATCGGCATCCGTTCGTGGCCGGCGAGTTTGTGTGGACCGGCTTCGACTATCTCGGCGAGCCCACGCCGTACTACAGCTCACGCAGTTCCTATTCCGGCATTCTGGATCTGGCTGGCTTCCCCAAGGACCGCTACTGGCTGTATCAGGCGCGCTGGCGGCCGGAGCTGCCGATGGCGCACCTGCTGCCGCACTGGAGCTGGCCTGGGCGCGAGGGCCAGGTGACGCCGGTGCACGTGTTCACCTCCGGCGACGAGGCCGAGCTATTCGTCAACGGCGTCTCGCAAGGCCGCAAGCGCAAGGCACCGTTGCAGTACCGGCTGCGCTGGGATGCGGTGGTGTACCAACCAGGCGAGCTGCGCGTGCAGGCTTACAAAAATGGCAAGCCGTGGGCCAGCGACCGCGTGCAGACCGCCGGCCGCGCCACGCGCATGCAGCTCAGCGCCGACCGCAGCCGGATCCGTGGCGATGGCAAGGACCTGAGTTTCATCACCGTGCGCCTGCTCGATGCCGACGGGCGCCCTGCACCGACTGCAGGCGACCGCCTGCGGTTCCGCGTGGAAGGCGCAGGCGAACTGGTCGCCACCGACAACGGTGACCCGACCAACCTGGAGGCTTTCGTCCTGCCCGAGCGCAACGTCTTCAACGGTCTGTGCCTGGCGATCGTGCGCGCCAAGCCAGGCGCGCAGGGGCCGATCACCGTGCATGTGCAATCCGACACGCTGCAATCCGCCAGCGTGCAGGTGCGGGCAGAATGAGCGTGGTGTTGCCATTGGTCGCCCGCTCAATGACAGAGGCGTCCATCGCCCAACGCGCGCGCAACTGCACCCGCTGTGACAGCAGCACTTCCAGGAACCACTGCATGCGCCTGTTTCGCCCACTCTTCTTTCGATGTGCAATGGTGCTGGGCTTGCTCGGCACAGCCGCTTCGCCCATCGCCTCGGCGGCCTGCACACCGGGCACCACGGCGCTCAAGGACGCGTATGCAGGCGGCTTTTTGATCGGCACTGCGGTCAATGCGGACATCGTCTCCGGCAAGGATGCGGCCTCCGCAGCGCTGGTTGGCTGCCACTTCAACGCGGTGACCGCCGAGAACGTGATGAAGGCCGAGGTGGTGGCGCCGCAGCCGGGCGTGTTCGATTTCACCGCGGCCGATGCCTTTGTCGCCGACGGGCAGCGGCGTGGCATGTTCATCGTTGGCCACACGCTGGTCTGGCATAACCAGACGCCGGAGTGGTTCTTTGTCGATGCAAACGGCAAACCGAATACGTCGCAAGTCCAACTGGAACGCATGCGCGCGCACATCGCGCGCGTGGCCGGCCGCTACGTGGGCAAGGTGCAGGCCTGGGACGTGGTCAACGAGATCCTCGACGAGGACGGCAGCTACCGCTCCACCAACTGGGTGCAGCGCGTCGGCGATGGCGATACCGTGGTGCGCAATGCGTTCGCCTTCGCGCAGCGCTATGCGCCCGACGCACAGCTCTACTACAACGACTTCAACGCCTGGCGGCCGGCCAAGCGCGACGGCATCGTGCGCATGGTCAGGATGCTGCAGCAGGCCGGCATCCGCATCGACGGCGTGGGCATGCAAGGGCATTGGGGCCTGAACTACCCCAGCGTGCAGGACATCGAAGCCGCCATCGACGCCTACGCTGCGCTCGGGGTCAAGGTCATGATCACCGAGCTGGACATCGACGTGCTGCCGGTCACCAAGGAAGGCCAGGTGATCGGCACGGGTTTTGCGCGCAAGCAGTTCCAGTTACCCGAATTCAAGCACTTCCTCGACCCGTACCCGGATGGCCTGCCGCCACAGGTGCAGACGCAGCTACGTGACCGCTATGCGGAACTGTTCGCGCTGTTCTGGCGCAAGCGCGACAAGCTGGCGCGCGTCAGCGTCTGGGGCGTCAGCGATGGCATGTCCTGGAAGAACGACTACCCCGTGCCCGGCCGCACCAATTACCCGTTGCTGTTCGACCGCAACCACCAGCCCAAGCCGGCCCTGGATGCGGTGCTGGCGGTGCCGGCAGGCGCTAGCGGAAAGTAAGCGGAGGGCTGATGATCATCGCTTCTAACGACGCGCACTCCAGTTGTGTAACGGAGCATTCTTCTAGTCGGTAGGCAGCCCGATGGCCTTTGCGGCAGACAACAGCTCTTGTTGACGCCCCCCGCGTGGCCATCCCGTCACCTGTCGTACTACTCTCCCATTCTTGAAAAAATAGAATGCCGGGGTCTCCCAATGGTTGATCATCCTCCAATCAGACCGTCGATAAACAAGTGAGAAATGTGCGTCGGGATGATGTGCGTTCCATTGCGCGTAGACAGAAAAGTCAGGTTGTCTGCTGGGTGGTGCTATCCACTTGGAATAGTCCCGCATGAGTTCCCTGAGTGGCGAGCTTCTGGAGATGTCATCAGCGGCCTGTTGTGTGTAAGCACACAGAGGATCGCCCACGACGAGAATTGTCGTTGGTTCAAGTCGTGCCATCGACTCCTTCAGTACTGCCCCATCCGTATTCACGACCAACTCCGATGCCATTCCTGCTTCGCGACCTTTGAGCGGAATTAATTTGGGTGGTCGGCGTGGTAGTGCGTAAGAATAATGATGAAAGAACGCCTGAGCTGCATTGAAGTCCCGTGCTGCCACCAATGCACCATAGGTGTTGACGATATCACTTGGCTGCATCAGTCTCTTGCCCTCAAGTACCTTCAAAAGTTTTACTTGGTCGTTGGCAATACCTGCATCGTCTGTATAAAACGAAGCGGCATTTGCCGCTTCAAAGAGGGCTCGTGCGTCGGTTGGCGAGAGCTTCTGGGCATCTTGCTTGAGCCGCAAGCGGATGCCTGCCAACGCATATGTCTGCATGGCATGGGCCAGTCTTTTACTCTCTGACGCCTGGTCAGGATTCTCGGCAGCTGCGATTATATCGGCACGTAACTTCAGGACTCCAGACGAAGAATCGTCGCTTGCGCATGCGTCCCCTGCGTAAAGTTGCACCAGGGTTGAGCAAAGCACCGTCAGGTAGATCAGCAATTTCCAGTGCATATAAAGTCGATGGACTTTTGGCAAGTTCCGCGACCCGCGCAGCGATAGTCGCCGTAATCTACTTCGGGGTCCTTTGAAGCAGCAGGCTGAATCAATGAGGAGCTTGCCGATAGGATTGCACGATCAACCTCACTTTCAACACGCAGTCCGGGAACGGAAGCTGTCGCATCCTGGATGCCAAGCAATGACAATATTGCATAAGCTTGGCGAATGCTGAGTCCGCTCAATTCCTTGTAAGAAAACGTCGTAACCCCCCGCTCGTTGAACTCGATGCTTTCGGTAAAACGCTGAGCAGAATTCCGATTCAGCACTGATAGTGGGGATCCGATGGGCTCTTGGGCAAGATAGCGCCTTACGTCTTGCTTATTCTTCAAAGGTGCCAATGCGAAGTCGCGGCTACGAATCTTTTGCGTCTCGCTTTGAATGGATGCTGCGTGTGCACTGTTCACTTCAACCTGGGTGCTCTGCTTGGTTGCACTTGCACACAGGGGTGTGATGAACGCGAGCGCGGATAAGAAAAGAGCAATTCGGTTTTTCATTTTTCCTCCTTGGTTCGTCTTGAGTAGTGCCTGACTCGCTTGGCTCGGAAATAAGCTAGTACTGCTTTTAGATAAAATTATTGCTTTTGGTCACACTCTAGTTGCCAATATGGATTTAAATTTTATAGGCAATATAAGTAAGGTGGGCAGGGACTCGGTGGCTGGCAGCTCCCGGGATGGCTTCTGTAAAGGTCTTGCAGTTCTGGCCGGTGCTATGAGTGCTCGATAGTAAGCGCAGCGCCTGACTGCTGTTCCTGCGTTTCGGCGTGACAGGTTAAGGTTAGTCTGCATTAATGCCGCGAACACCGTAATGAGCTCGGCCGCTTGGTGGCATGATGGGTGTCACTGACGAATGGGATTTACGATGCGCCTGTCACTTTTGATGCTGTTGGTCATTCCGCTGCTCGCATTGCTTTCTGCCTGTACCAAGAGCAATGCACCGCCATCGCGATACCCGGCGATTGGCCATCTTGAAAGCTTCCATGCGAGCTTCAGCGATGTGGTTGCAGCCGACGCACGCATCGAAAAGCTCACCGAGGGCTTCACCTGGTCCGAAGGCCCCACCTGGGTGCGGCAGGGCGGCTATCTGCTGTTCACCGATGTGCCGGAAAACAAGCTGTATCGCTGGTCCGAAGATGCAGGGTTATCGGTGTTCCTGTCGCCCTCCGGTTACGCCGGTACGGATGTCGCCGCGCTGCGCGAAGCCGGTGCCAATGGCCTGTTTGCCGAACCGGGCGGCACCGTGTTGCTGGCCGATTCCGGTACCCGCATCGTGGCGCGGCTGGACCCTGCCACGCGCACGAAAACTCCGCTGGCCACCAGTTTCGACGGCAAGCGTTTCAACAGCCCCAACGATGTGGTGCGGCGCAAGGACGGCGTGGTGTTCTTCACCGACCCACCGTATGGCTTGAAAGGCATGAACTATTCGCCGGTCAAGGAACTGCGCTTCAACGGCGTCTATCGCCTGGACACCGACGGCAGCGTGCACCTGCTCGACGACAGCCTGAGTTTTCCCAACGGCATTGCGCTGTCACCAGATCAGCGCACGCTCTACGTGGCCAACTCCGATCCGGCGCGCCCGATCTGGATGGCGTATGCGCTGGATGCGCAGGGCGCGGTGACCGGCAAGCGTGTGTTCGCCGATGCCACCGACCTGGTCAACAAAGACGCGCCCGGTTTGCCTGACGGCATGGCGGTGTCGGCAGATGGCCGCCTGTTCGCCACCGGCCCTGGCGGCGTCATCGTGTTCGATCCGGACGGCCGCAGACTCGGCCGCATCGAAACCGGTGCCGCCATTTCCAACTGCGCGTTCGGTAATGATGGCCACACGCTGTACATGACCTCGCACTCACTGCTGGCGCGGGTGAAGGTGACCTCGCTTGGGTTGGAGTTTGCACGCTGACAAGCGCACCACGCACCGAAGGCCCGCGATAGCCGCTCCACCGTAGGAGCGGCCTTGGCCGCGACAGGGCAGTGCCGATGCGCGCCATGCACAGGCGATCCATCTAGGCGTGCGCCCGCAGCGCACTGACTAATCCAGTGAATGCGTCCCCTGCGCCTTCGGCAACACCAGCACATTCTCCAGCTCCGGCCCACCGCCCCGATTTGCGCTACCCGCAGCGAGATAGACATCGCCCTTCACCGCGGCTGCCTGCGTGCCGTGGCGCCCCTGCGGTAACGTCGGCAGTGTCGTCCAGCGCGCCGTACGCGGGTCGTAGGCCTCCACCTCTTCGTGTGCCTTCACCTGGCGCGTGCTCTCGCCGCCCATGACGAGCAGCCGGCCATCGCGCGCGATCGCGGCGGTGCCCGCACGTGGCGTCGGCAGCGCGGCCGGTGCAACCGTCCAGGTGCGCTGTGCAATGTCGTACACATCGACCTCACCGATTGTCTGCGCCAGGGTATTGCCGCTTTCATGCGCGGAACGACGCCCGCCGGCGGCATACAGCTTGCCGTCGAGCACCACCGCATGGAAGTGATCGCGCGCATGCGGCGCGTCGGGCAGCTGCGTCCATTGTTGTGTCCGGGTGTCGAAAGCATCCAGCCAGGGCACGTAGCCGCTCATGTGGCCACGCGTATTGCCGCCGACCAGATACAACACACCGGCATGCTCCACCGTGCCGGCGGCACCGCGACGGCGCTGCGTGGGAATCTCCGGCCCGACCTGCCAATGGTCGGTCTTCGGGTCGTAGATCAGCATGTTGGTGAGCGAGGCTTCTTCGGGATAGTTGCCCGTAAAGCCACCCACCACGTAGAGCTTGCCGGACGACACCACGGCCTGGGCATGATTGACCATCAGCGGCGGCGTGGCGCCCTGCGACCACCGCTGCGTGGTGGTATCGAAGATCTCCAGCGGCCGGTCGTCGCGCCCACCCAGCAGGTACAGACGATCATCGATGGCGACCATGCTGTTCTCATGGCGCGCGTGCGGCGTGTTGTGCGTGGCCACCGTGCGCCACTGCGCGGGCTGCACCGCCTGTGCGGCTTCAGCCGATGTGCGGTTGCCATCGGGTGTGGCGCCAACGTGCGCAGGAATACATGTGACCCCGGCAGCGAACACGGCTGCGCGGAACGAAGTCGCCAAAGAGCTCATGGACGTCTCTGCCTGATTGCGATGACTGGCCAGTGTATCGGCACGCGCGTGCGCCGTGACCCTGTAAAAGCAGGCTGATCCGCGTGGTGCAGCGACGCCATGCAAAATTATTGCGACGTCACGCTACGCTGCTTGCATCAAGTCGATGGAGCCCGGTGGACGCATCTATCAACTGCTGCACGGCGTGCCCAATGCAGCACGCCAGAGAGCGGATCGCACAGATGCCTGCGCCCACAATGCACTGGCAGCGGTGGGTGCTCTCAGGCGCATGCTCTTCACGTCCAACAGCACCCCGCAATGCGAACACTACGGCAACGCACTGACAGGAGAGCTGCGTGGCACGCACCTCGACAACAAAGACCCTCAACACCACGCCACCCAAGACCGTCGCCAACGCAGCAGCCCGCGGATTGCGCTTGCGTGAGCAACACGGGCGCGGTGGCACCGCGATTGGTGTGGCACGTGCACGGGACATCTCCATCCAGAAGCAGCTCTCGGCCCAGACCATTCGGCGGATGCACGCGTACTTCGCTCGCCACAGCGTGGACAAGACCGGCAAGGGATGGGCGGATCGCACCAAGCCATCCGCCGGCTACATCGCCTGGCTGCTGTGGGGCGGCGATGCCGGGCAGCGGTGGGCCGAGCGACTGCATGCCCGCCTGCAGGAGGGCGACAACAAGCAGGCCGGAGCGGCTACCCAGAAAGCCGCCAGCACGAAGTCGTCCGCCAAAAAAAGCGCGGCGAAAACAGGTGCGAGCGCCGCCACGTCGAACAGCGGAGCACGTACAGCCGCGGAGAAGCGCGCGACACCCCGCAAGGGCACGGCAAAGAAAGCCACTAGCAGACGCGCGACACAGCAGAGCAGCGTGCGGAAGGGCGCCACCAAGAAGGTGGCTGCCAACAAGGCAACAAGCAACAAGACGGCTGCCAAGAAACCCGTCAGCAAGAAGAGTGCGCCCTGGAAAAAGCCCAACCCGGCCAAGACCTCCAGGCCACTGTCAGCTGCGCAGAAAACCCAAGCCAAGGCCCGCGCCAAGGCTGCAGGCCGTCCGTACCCCAACCTGGTCGACAACATGGCGGTTGCGAAGCAATCGAAAACCAGGAAGGCCGCGGAGTAGGAGCGCCAACACAACATAGTGTGCGTTGGGTGGGTGCGGACGGCACGGAGGAGGCGGAGTGCACGGCGCTGCATAAGGATTCCGTGCACCGGCCTCGGGCGGCTGCGTTGTCGTTTTGATGGCTGCTCCAACTCGCCAGTACGCAGCATCCATCCAGCACGTCTGCACCGCAGCTGGCCACCAGGCAGCGCGGATGTTCCGCGCTAACCGCCGCGGCTTGCCAAGCCGGTGCCCTCGCTCGCTACAACGCGGTACGTTGGAAAGGGGCGCCGCGCAAACTCAACGGACCTCAGCTGCTCGGCTGAGCCTTACGCGCATGACGGCAGCGATCGGAACAGTACTTCACCTCGTCCCAGACACGCTCCCACTTCTTGCGCCAACGAAACGGTCGTCCGCAGTGAACGCAAACCTTCTCTGGCAAGTGTTGTTTCTTGGGCGCTGCCATGTGGGTGCTGACTCAAGAGGCATGGCGATGAGGTCTCAAGCATGTCATAGCCATGTACCGTAACCATGCCTCGGGAATGAACCGCTCACGAGGTGACATGGCCAGTCATCTGGCAGGCCACAACTTCGGGCCCATTGTCTATAGTAGGGGGCCGCTGGCAGGCGCCTGCTCTGTGGACCCACCCCGAGCGATGAAGCGCAGGCTTCGTCTCAGACAAGGACGGTCGTGAAAGTATCTCTCCTCGTGTTATCTGCACTGCTCTATGGCATTGCGCTCTGTCTTCCCGCATTGCATGGAAGCAACGATCAACTTGGCGGTTTCGTCATTTTGCTGCTTGGCTGGATCCAGCTGGTCGATGGCCAATGTATCGCCTGGTTAAGCAACCCATTGTTCTTCCTGGCGTGGCTTTGTTACTTCCTCAAACTGGACAAGTTGGCTGCGGCCTTGCTGGTATCAGCCTGCCTGATCGGACTGGATACCTTTCGCGCAACCAGGTTCGACAAGAACGAGGCCGGTCATCAGGTCATGATCGATCACGTGGGCGCCGCGTTCTACGTGTGGGAGTTGAGCTTTCTGATCCTGCTTGCAGTGGTGCTGATGCGTCTTTTGAAGAAGAACGCCGCCATGCGAAGTGATCAGGCGGTTTGAGGGAGCGGGCGGCACTATCTGCAAGCGACAATGTGATGATGAAACCTGGGCCGCTGGCAGGTTCTGAGCTGCGTGGTGAATCAGGTAAATCGCAGGGCGGTGCCGTGCACACCGCTTGGGCTGTTACGCCGCCAATGATCGCCGTAATGTGTTCAGCACTGATCCCTTGGACAGAGGAGACAAGAATGAATGCCAGCGCCAATGTCGGTGACCAGACCATCTCGATCCTCCCCAGCCGCTCGATTGCGCAGACGCTGACGTTCTATCGCGCGCTTGGCTTTACCGGCGATGCGCACCCGCATGATGCGGGCTACGCGATCCTGCAGCGCGGCGATGTGGAGCTGCACTTCTTTGCGCATCCGGATCTGGACCCGGCGGCCTGTTATGCGGGCTGCTATCTGCGCGTGACTGATGTGGATGGGGTCTATGCCGCGATGCGCGCGGCGGCGCTTCCGGCACAAGGCATCCCACGGATCGATCCGCTCAGCGACAAGCCCTGGGGCATGCGCGAATTTGCGATTGTGGATGAGAGCGGCAATTTGCTGCGGATCGGGCAACAGCTCGAGCCGTGACACGCCGGGAGATTATGACGCCCGGCGCGTGGAGTGCTGAGGCCGACTAAGCACAGTCTTCCTGTGGCAAATACGCTGCGACAGTGGCGCGAATCTTTTCTGCGAAATTATAAATATCGTCGATCGAACCGAGATCGATCTGCTCCTCTTCCTTGGCCGCATTGAAAAGCCCAAGCCGGAGCTTTTGAGGGTTGTTGAACCGAAGTCTGCAGATCGGCTTCCGATTGTTGTCGTCCAGGAGGATGGCGCAATAGCTTTGAGCATCCCTCATAAAGACGCGTCTTCCAGGAATGGCTTCGCGTACGATCGCTCTGACAACGTGAAAGCCTTCGATCTCTTCCGGCGTTGTGACGATCAGTGGATCAGGAGCAAGTGAGGCTGCCGCCGTAGGCTGATCTGCGGGGACATGCGAGATGTGATCACCGATCAAGGCAGTTTCAGGTGCCATGGCACCTTTAAGCCGTTCATTGATTCGCTCACTGACCAGCTGATCGAACGCGCGGCGCGTGATCGCTGTGAATTGATCGCGGATCGCCGGCGTAAAGCGTCTTGTTCCGACCAGATCAGCCGAGACCAGCTTGACGAATTCTTCGGTAGGCTGATGCATCCATTCTGCCAGACGTGTCTGGATAGCGCGTGTGTACTTCAATTCATTCGCGGTCGTCAGGATCGTGTCTAAGTCAAACGCCGACTTGGCAAACTTTTTGAGTTCTTCGACATCGCGTTCTTTGAAATCAAGGACGTTGAATTCGAAGAACGGCTTTTCATCCATCTTGTTCGGCTGTTCTAGGTCAGTGAAAAACCTGTAGACCAAGCCGTTCGTCAAAACACCAAAGCGTGCCGCAGTGACGTGGAAGTAGCGAAATAGCTGGCCTGCATGATTGATGCTTAGCTCGGCACCCGCTTTCTTACACTCGAAAAGAATGATGGGTTTGCCATCGCGAAGAATCGCATAGTCGACTTTCTCGCCTTTCTTCGTGCCGACATCGGCAACGATTTCCGGCGTGACTTCGAGTGGATCGAAAACATTGTATCCAAGAATTTGGATGAGGGGCATCACCATTGCATTCTTGGTGGCCTCTTCTGTCTGAATTAACGCGCGTGTCGTACTGATGCGTGTCGCAAGCACACGCAACTGATCAATAAAATCCATCTAACCCGCTCCCTTCCCCTGTTGTGTAATTTTTACCACAGCAAAGCGACGAGAACGCAATAGGCACAAGTTTTGTGGTTGACGCATGGATCAGTTCGCTAGGACTCGTCGGGGGAGAGCGAATTGTTTGCATGAGGCCGGATGTGTCAGGACTAACGTTGTCCTGCAATGCATTTGGGTGTGACCGAGGTAAGCGCTTGATCTATGCAGTTGCCAGAAGCTGTTGTACATCTGCCGGCCGCGCAGTTTGGAAGAGGGCATACGCCTGCTGTAGCGCTTCTACAAAACGCTCGTCAGCAGACAGCGGCGCAAACGCTGCGTCAACTGTGAGAAATGCAGCGATATCCCGGTGTGCGTCGCCGGTTGCGATACGGCCGATCGCACTTAGCTGTTCGCCCAGCGGATCAACCAACGCAACACCCGCGTGTGCTTGCCTGCGCACAAAGTGCAGCCAGGCTGCGACCGGCAAGCAGAGGCGATCGATGCGGCGGCCGGCGGTGAGTGCGTCGGCAATGGTGCCGAGCAGGCGCACCGGAATCTTCTGCGAGCCGTCCCAGGCGATCTGGGCCAGCAGGTGGCGGATGGCGGGGTTGCGGAAGCGGGCCAGGATGGCCTCGCTGTAGCGGTGCGGGTCGAAGCCGGGCATCGGCGCCAGGCTGGGAGCGATGTCCTCGCGCATCAGCGTTGCGACGAAGCTGGCCAGCGGCGTGTGCTGCATGGCATCGGCCACGGTCTCCAGCTGCAGCAGGCTGCCGAGGTAGGCGAGCGCCGAGTGCGGGCCGTTGAGCAGGCGCAGCTTGGCGCGCGCGTAGCCGGCGATATCGTCGCTGAGCGTGACGCCTGCGCGTTCGAACGCCGGGCGGCCGTTGCAGAAGCGGTCTTCGATCACCCACTGGGTGTAGCGCTCCCGCTGGATCGGCCAGGCGTCGTGCAGGCCGGTCTGTGCGAGCACTTGCGCGCGTAGCGCCTCGTCGGTGGCAGGGGTGATGCTGTCCACCATCGAGCGCGGAAAGCTGACGTGCTGTTCGATCCAGGCGGCGAGCGCGGGATCGCGTTGCTGCGCAAGCAGCACGGTGGCGCGGCGCAGCAGGCTGCCGTTGTCGGCCAGGTTGTCGCAGCTGAGCACGGTGAACGGTGCGCGACCGTGCTGCCTGCGTGCATGCAGGCCGGCGACCAGGTAGCCGATCGCGCTGCGCGGTGTCTGCGGATGCGCAAGGTCGTGCACGATATCGGGGTGGCTGAGGTCCAACGTGTCGCCTGCCAGGCAATAGCCTTTTTCGGTGACGGTGAGCGTGACCAGACGCACTGCCGGATCGGCGAGGCGGGCGAGCACGGCAGGTTGCTCATCGCTGGCGCAGAGCACTTCGGCGATGGCACCGATCACGCGCAGCTGTGGCTGTGCATCGAGCAGTGCAAGCGTGTACAGGCCGTCCTGCGGGCGCAGCGCGTCGCGCACCTGCGGGTTGTGCAGCGACACCGCGCAGATGGCCCAGGCGGGGTCGTCGGCGAGCAGATCATCGATGTAGACGGCCTGGTGCGCGCGGTGGAAGGCGCCGGCGCCCAGGTGGACGATGCCGATGGTGGTGTGTTTGGGAGTGTAGTTGGGAGTGAGGACGGTGGCAGGTAGGTGGGCGAGTGTTGCGATGGAGAGCGTTGGAATTGGCATGGGTGTTTGTTTGAAATCGTGGGGTGCTGCAAGTTCGATTGGTGGCCGTACCCTCACCCCCAACCCCTCTCCCGACGTGAGAGGGGCTTTGATTCCGCGGCGTGCGGTGGGATCAGTTTGCGGTGACGGTGAAGCGTTGTTTGCTGCGGATGTCTGCGCTGGAGGCGCCGATCTGCAGCTCGTAGGCGCCTGGGTCCACGGCGTACGCTTTTGTCTGCTCGTCGTAAATACGCTGCGCCTCGCGCGGGGTGATGGTGAAGCTCACCTCGCGGTGTTCGCCCGGTTGCAGGGTGATGCGCTGGAAGCCGCGCAACTCCTTGCGTGCGCGTTCACGCTGCGGGTTGAGCGGGTGCAGATACAGCTGCACCACTTCATCGCCGGCTCGCTGGCCGGTGTTCTTCACCGACACGGTGGCGCGCAGCGTGCCATCGGCGGCGACGGTGGTGCGGTCCAGCCGCAGGTTCGAATACGCAAACTGCGTGTAGGCCAGGCCATGGCCAAACGGGTACAGCGGCTTGCCGTCGAAGTAGCGGTAGGTGCGCCCGCGCATGGCGTAATCGTCGAAGGCCGGCAGGCGTTCGTCTTCCTTGTAGAAGGTGATCGGCAGGCGCCCGCCCGGGCTGGCCTGGCCGAACAGCACATCGCCCACTGCGGTGCCGCCGCGTTGGCCGGGGTACCAGGCCAGCAGGATGGCGGGCACGTGTTGCTGCGCCCAGTCGATGGCCAATGCGGAGCCAGTGGTGAGCACCGCGACCACTGGCGTGCCGGTGGCCTGCAGTGCCTGCAATAGCTCGCGTTGGGGTTTGGGCAGTCGCGTGTCGGTGCGGTCGCCGCCGGCAAAACCGGGGTAATTGACGTCCATTTCCTCACCTTCGACATCGCCGGTGAGGCCGCCGACAAACACCACCACATCGGCATTGCGCGCGGCATCCACGGCTTCCTGCAACGGCGGTTTGGCGCCGGGCATGCGCCAGGCCAGGCGTACGCCGGCATCGCGGGTGGCTTCGTAATATTCCACGCGCAGGTCGTAGGCCTTGCCGGCCTGCAGCGCCACGGTGGCGGTGCCGCTCCGCATGCGCGGCGCATCGCTCCACTGGTCGATGAGCGGCTTGCCATCCAGATACAGGCGCACGCCGTCGTCGGCGGCAATCTGCAGCTCGTAGTTCCCCGAGACCGGCGGCAGCAACTGGCCGTGCCAGCGCACGCTGAAGTCGTCCTTGCCGAGCGCCTGGCCGGGCTGTAGTTCGCCGCGGCCGACCGCATCGTCGGTGGGCGCATTGCGGTCCCAACGGAAGGCGATGCGCGGGTCGATGCGGGTGAGCACCGGCTGGCCTGCCAGTGCACGGCCACGGAAGTAGTCACCGGTAAGGCCGTTCTGGCTGGCACCGGCAGCCGGGCGCAGGTAGCGCGCGTCGATCGGTGCGGCCGCGTTGGGGTCTTCGCGGCCTTCCACCAGGTCGCTGCCGCGTGCATACACCACCTCGGCCTGCGGGGCGGCGTCGCGGATGCCTTGCAGGATGGTGACCGGCGCGGCCGGTGTGCCGTAGTAGTTGCCCAGCAGCGACATCGGGTCGTCGGCAGTGGGGCCGACCACGGCAATGCGCTTGAGCGTGGGCTTGAGTGGCAGCAGGCCGTCGTTTTTCAGCAGTACCAGCGATTCGCGTGCGGTGCGCCGGGCCAGTGCATCGTGCTGCGGCGATTGATTGGCCGAGGCCGGGATCTGCGCCCACGGCACCTTGGCCGGCGGGTCGAACATGCCCAGCCGCAGGCGCGCGGCCATCAGCCGTGTCAGCGACCGATCGATGGTGGCTTCATCGATCAGGCCGGCACGCACCGCAGCGGGCAAGGCGGCGTAAGTGTCGCCACAATCCAGGTCGGTGCCGTGCTTGACGCCGAGTGCGGCGGCGGCTTCGGGCGTGGGCACGATCTTGTGGTTCTGCCAGATGTCGCGGATGGCCGCGCAGTCGCTGACGATGTAGCCACCGAACCCCCAATCACGGCGCAGGATGCCTTCCAGCCGCGTGCTGGCCGATGCGGACTCGCCGTTGACGCGGTTATAGGCGCCCATTACTGCTGCGACGTGGCCTTCCTGCACCAGCGCCTGGAAGGCGGGCAGATAGGTCTCGTAGAGATCGCGCTCGCTGGGATGCACGTCGAAATGATGACGATCCGCCTCCGGGCCACTGTGCACCGCGTAATGCTTGGCGGTGGCATCGAGCTTGCGATATGGCCCCTGCTGCGCCTGCAGGCCCTGCACGAAGGTGACACCCATGCGCGCGGTGAGGAACGGATCCTCGCCATAAGTTTCCTGTCCACGGCCCCAGCGCGGGTCACGGAAGATGTTGATGTTGGGCGACCAGAACGTGAGCCCCTGGTAACGCTTGTGCTCGCCGCGCGCCAGGAAGGCATGGTGCTTGGCGCGTGCTTCGTCGCTGATGGCGGTAGCCACCTCGGCCATCAACGGGGTATCGAACGTGGCCGCCAGGCCAATCGCCTGCGGAAACACCGTGGCACCGCCGGCGCGGGCCACGCCATGCAGGGCTTCGTTCCACCAATCGTATTCGGGCACCTGCAGGCGCGGGATGGCCGGCGCGGCGTTCTGCATCTGCGCGGCCTTTTCCTCCAGCGTCATGCGCGATACCAGATCGGCGGCGCGCGCCTGCAGCGGTTGCGTGGGGTCCAGGTACGGCGGCGGTGGCGTCGCGGCATGCGTGCTGCCGGCGGCCACGCCGAGCGCCAGCAACAGGCCGCGCGCCAGGGCACGGTGCGGCACGCGGGCGTGCGGGGCAGGGTGGGAATGCATGCTCAATCCTCCTTGGTGCGATCTGGGTCCAGCTGGGCGAAGGGCCCGATCGTGCTGCCGACAAAGCCGCCGGCCTGTGCAGTGCTCAGCATGCTGGCGTCGTCGTGACGCTGCAGCCATTGCCAGCCGTGCCCGGTTGCATCGAAGGCAAAGCTGTAGCGCCCGCCATCGCCGCTGATCTGCAGCCGCAATGGGGCGGTGGTGACCGGGATGCGCGCACGCGCCAGGGTGGTGGTGCGCGTGCCGTCGCGCTTGTCCACGAAGACCTCCGCGCCATCGCCATCTCGGCGTACGCCCAGCGTGTACCACGCGTTGGAATTCTGCACCGCGGCCAGGCCGGCGCTGATGCCCGCATCAGCTGGCAACTCCAGCGCGGTGCTGGCGGTGAAGTGCGTGTGCTGCTGGCGCCGCGCCAGAAACGCCGGGTTGCCGGTGCTGGCCAGTCCTTGCGGTGTGGCGTGCAGGGTGAGCCAGCCCGGACGTGCACGCAGGTCGGCCCAGTCATGCTTGGGTACGCGCAACGACAGCCATTCGCGCTGCGGCGTGGTGCTGTCGAACCCGTCGCGCCAGGTGAAGTTGCCGGACAACGGCGTTTGGTCGGTGCGCGCCGGCGTGCCGTGCGGTGCCTTGGCGATGTAGGGAATCGGTGCACCAGGGGCCAGGATCGACGGCCAGCCATCGCGCCAATGCACCGGCAGCAGGAAGGTTTCGCGCCCGGTGTTGTAGCGGTCGTCCGCGTAGGGCCGGCTGACCAGGAACACCGCCCACCACTGCCCGTCGGGCGTGTCCACCAGGTCGACATGGCCGGCATTGCTGATCGGCTGCGCGCGCCCGGCAGGCAGGTCGCGCTGGGTGAGGATGGGGTTGTGCGGCGCGGGCGCGTACGGGCCCCACACGTTGCGACTACGCAGCACCACTTGTGAATGCTGCGGCCCGGTGCCGCCTTCGGCGCACGACAGGTAGTACCAGCCATCGCGTTGGTAGAGGTGCGGGCCTTCGATCCAGATCGGCTTGCTGGCCAGGTCCACGCCGCCGTTGAGCAGCACCTTGCGTGGGCCCACCGGCTGGTGGGTGGCCAGATCAAACCGTTGCATCCAGATGGCGCGGTGGCCTTCGTACAACGGCGTGCCTTCCGGCGGGCCGTTGTTGAGCAGGTACGCGCTGCCATCGGTATCGAAGAACAACGACGGGTCGATGCCGTCCACGCCGGGCAGCCAGCTGAGCGTGGACCACGGCCCGGCCGCACTGGTTGCGCTGGCAATGAAGTTGCCGCCGCTATCCACTGCGGTGCCCACCACATAGAACCGCCCGGCATGGTGGCGGATGCTGGCGGCAAACATGCCGCGCGACACGCCCAGGCCATCGTAATCAAGCTGCTCACGCCGCTCGACCACATTGCCGACCTGCGTCCAATGCACCAGGTCCGTGCTCTCGAATACCGGAATCGCCGGGAAATACGCAAAGGTGGAATTGACCAGGTAATAGCGCTCGCCCACGCGCGTGATGCTGGGATCGGGATAGAACCCGGCCAGGATCGGATTGCGGTAATGCCCGGCCGGCAGTGGCGTGGCGAACACCGGGTCATCGCCGCGGTACTCGAACCAGTCAAACGCCACGGCCTGCTTCGGCGCCGCTGGCTGCGCGTGCGCCACCAGCGGTGCGGCCAACGCCACGCTCACAGCCAGCAGTAACGCACGCATGCGCTTCACCAGTCCCACATCGCGCCGTCTTCCAGACGCGCGATCGGCAACTGCTTGGGCACGTAGGGGTACTTCGCGGCCAGGGTTTCATCGATGTCCACGCCATGCCCGGGCGTTTCGCCGCAATGCAGGCGCCCGTCGCGGAACACGTAGTCGTGCGGGAACACCGCATTGGCCTCGTCGGAATGGAACATGTATTCCTGGATGCCGAAATTGGGCACCCAGGTGTCGAAGTGCAGGGCCGCGCCCATGCACACCGGCGACAGATCGGTGGCACCGTGGAAGCCGGTGCGCACCTGATGCAGCGCGGCGAAATCGGCCAGCCTGCGCACGTGCGTGATGCCGCCGGCATGGACAATGGTGGTGCGGATGTAGTCGATCAGCTGTTGCTCGATCAGGTGCTTGCAGTCCCAGAGCGAATTGAACACCTCGCCCACCGCCAGCGGCGTCACCGTGTGCTGGCGAATCACTTCGAACGCGCGCTGGTTCTCCGCCGGGGTGGCGTCCTCCAGCCAGAACAGGCGGTACGGCTCCAGGTCGCGGCCTAGGCGCGCGGCTTCGATCGGCGTGAGGCGGTGGTGCGCATCGTGCAGCAATTCGATCTCATCGCCGTGGTCGGCGCGCAGCTGCTCGAACAACTTCGGCACCACCCCCAGGTAGCGCGGCGTGGACCACACGGTTTCGGTGGGCAATTCGCTTTCAGCCGGCTCGTACGGCTTGCCACCGCTGGAGATACCGTAGGTCTTCTTGATGCCGGGCACGCCGCATTGCGCGCGGATGGCGATGAAGCCCATCTCGCGGAAGCGGCCCACCTCGTCGCTGGTTTCGGCGATGTCGCGGCCGTTGGCATGGCCGTAAACCAGCGCACCTTCGCGCGAGCGCCCGCCCAGCAACTGGTACAGCGGCAGGCCGGCCATCTTGCCCAGGATGTCCCACAACGCCACGTCCACCGCGGCAATCGCGCTCATCGTCACCGGCCCGCGCCGCCAGTACGCACCACGGTAGAAGAACTGCCAGATGTCTTCGATACGCCCGGCATCGCGGCCAATCAGGTTCGGCACCAGGTGTTCCTGCAGGTACGCTGCCACCGCCAGTTCGCGGCCGTTGAGCGTGGCATCGCCCAGCCCGGTGATGCCCGAGCGGGTGCGGATCTTCAAGGTGACGAAGTTGCGCCCCGGGCAGGTGACGATGACGCGCGCCTCGACGATCTCGCGATCGCGGGCCGAGCCTTGCAGCGGGGAGGGGGAGTCGACGGTCTGTGACATCGGGGTCTCGCTCATCGGGAAGTGGCGGCAGTGATGGGAAGTTCGAACGGGCCTGCAGGCAGGCCGCTGCGGTCGTACAAAGTGCACACCGGGCTGTCGGCCCAGCAGTAGCGCGCGCGCGTGGCCTGCAGGTCGGCCGGCACGCGCAGCGTCACGGTGTCACCGTGCACGCTGGCCGGCGCGTAGCGGCAACTGCCGCTGGCCGCGCCGCAGACCTCGAAGCCGATCGGCGCGCTGGCACTGTAGCTTTGCAAGGCAGTGTCCACGGCATCGAAGCGCACGCGCAGGGCCTCGCCATCGCGTTGCACATCGCGCGGTACCGGGCCGGAAGCGGCAATCGCCTCGCCATACACCACATGCCGCGCCGCACGTGCCAGGCGGCGGCCCAGCTCCTGCTTGTTGGCCGGATGAATGTCGTAGCGGTCGCCGATATCGATGGCCACCGCCAGCCCGGCATGCGCATCACCAGCCACGAAGCGGCGCTGCGCCTCGCGGAGCTGCGCCCAGCCGCTTTCCACCGGTTCGGTAGGCGGCATGCCGTAGTTGGCCAGCTGCACCACCAGCAGCGGCAACTGCGCGCCGAAGCGCTGCCGCCAGTCGCGCCGCCAGGCGTCGAGCAAGGCCGGGTAGTGCGCCGCATCGCCGGCATTGGATTCACCCTGGTACCAGAGCACGCCGCGCAGGCCCAGCTGGCCGAGCGGGGCGATCATGCCGTTGTACAAGGTGGTCAGCCCGGCCGCCGACGACCAGGGCGCACGGGGCGGCGTGCCCACTGCGGTGGGCACGATCTGGTACTGCCAGGGGCGATCCAGCGGCACGCGGCTGCCATCGGCAAGCTGCAGCACACGCGAGGACGCATCGCCCAGTAACCCCCCACGGCGATACGTATTGAGCACGTTGAGCACAATGCTGTTGCGCCCGGCCTGCAGCTGCCCGCGTGGCACGCTGTAGCGGCGCGGCTGGTCGGCGCCGTAGCTGCTGCCCACCGCATGGCCGTTGACCCAGGTCTGGTCCAGTTCGTCCACCGGCCCGAGGAGCAGCGTGGCGTCCTGCGCGGCCTGCGCCGCGGTCAGCTCGACAGTGCTGCGGTACCAGACCATGCCGTTGAAACCGACCAGCTGCGGCACGCCCCACTCGTCCCAGGCACCGAGCGTGGCCGGCGCGGGCTGCCATGCGCCCGGCGCATCCGGCTGCCACGGCGCGCCGTCGCCATGCGCACGCCACCAGGTTTCCCATAACCCGCCCCAGCGTGGTGCGGCATCGGTCGGGCTGGTGGCGTAACGCGCCAGCACGTCCAGCGCGGGGCCATCGTCGCCGGCCGCGCGCAATGCGGCGTCACCGATCCACGCCTGCAGTTGCGAGCCGCCCCACGAAGCATTGATCAAGCCCATCGGCACCGCCACGGTCTTCTGCAGTTCGCGTGCGAAGTAATAGCAAGCTGCCGAGAAATCCTTCACCGTTTCAGGCGTGGTGGGTTGCCAAACGGCAGCGCCAGCGAAGCTGCGCTGCGGGGTCGGGCTGGACTGCGCCGGCACCTTGAACATGCGGATGCTGGGGTGATCGGCGTCAGCGATTTCGCTGCGCGAATCCAGCGTGCGATGCACCTGCAACTCCATGTTGGACTGGCCCGAGCACAGCCAGACATCGCCCACCAGCACATCGTCCAGTTGCTGGGTCACGCCGCCTGCACTGCGCGCACTCAGCGTGTAAGGGCCACCGGCGCCACGCGCCGGCAGGCGTGCCTGCCAATGTCCCTGGCGGTCGGCACGTACCTGCACCTGCTGCTCGCCCAGGCGCAGCGTCACCTGTTCGCCGGCCGGCGCATCGCCCCACAGGCGGATCGGCGCATCGCGTTGCAGCACCATGTGTGGCTGGAATAACGCATGCAGCAATGGCGCATCGGCCGCCGCTGCATGGGAGGGTGCGAGCAACACGCCCAGCGCCGCGATCAATGCCACCCGTGTCTGTGCCCTCATTTCGGGTTCCCCGGTGCGTATGGAAACTTCAGCGCCTGGTAGTACGCCAGCGTATGCGCCGGTGACGCCGTGCCAGCCGGCAACGCACGGCCGGACACCTGCTGGAAGTACGCAATGCTGGCATCGCGCCACCACTGCGCTTCGTCCTGCTGGATCGCCAGGAACGCGGCGATCTGCTGGTAACGCTGCGCATCGATGCGGCCGTGCAGCTGCTGCCACGTTGCACGCATCTGCTGCACTTCATCCACACCGTGGTCGTAATGCCACACCAGCTCGTCCCACAGCGGCCGCCCCGAGGCCATGCGGTGGTCCCATGGCACGTGGTGGAACCACAGCAGGTAACGCTCGGGCACGCGCTGCACGTTGCCGAACACGCGCGCCACCGGCGCGGCATATTGCGCAGCCGCATTGCTGCCACTGGCACTGCGATCAAATCCAATCCCGTTGTGATCAGCACGGTGGTAATACACCGGGTCCCAGTCCGGGCGCTCGCTGCCGGCATCCCACGGCGCCGGACCGTAATGATGGCCACGCCCCATCAGATGATGCAGGCCGAGCGGGGTCATGTAATCCACCACCGCCTCGCGCGAGCGCAGCAACAGGTCCACCACCGGCGTGACCACCGCGCTGTCGTTGGAAAAGCTCATGCGCACCCATTCCTGCGCGATCGCTTCCGGGCGTAGGTCCGGATCCCAGGCCAGCCTTCCGAACGCATACCAGTTGGCCTGGTCGAAGATCGAGCCGCTCCAGTTGCGATCCGCCCCGATGTTGGCCACCCCGGCGATCCCGGTCAGCGGCGAGCGCGTGGTGGCCTTGAACAGGCTGCCATCGACCGTCTTTGCCACGGTCGAGCCCTTGCCACGCGCATAGGTATCGGCCTGCAGCGTTTCGGAGAACAGGCTGCCCAGGTAAGCCACATGCGTGGAAAAGCCTAGATATTCCTTGGTGATCTGGAACTCCGGCATCAGTGGCGTCTTGCGCATTGCACCGAACAACGGGTGGAACGGCTCGCGCGGCTGGAAATCGATCGCACCGTTCTTCACCTGCACGATCACGTTGTCGCGGAACGTGCCATCCAGCGGCAGGAATTCGCTATACGCCTGCTTGGCGCGGTCGTCCGGCTGCTCATGCGAATAGACGAACGCACGCCACATCGCCACGCCGCCGTGCGGCGCCAGCGCATCGGCAAGCAGGTTGGCACCGTCGGCGTGGCTGCGGCCGTAATCTTGCGGGCCGGGCTGGCCTTCGGAATTGGCCTTGACCAAAAACCCGCCAAAATCAGGGATGCGCGCATAGATCGCATCGGCCGTTTCACGCCACCAACGCTGCACCTGCGGGTCCAGTGGGTCGGCGGTCTTCAAACCGCCAATCTCGATCGGCGCACTGAAGCGCGCGCTGAGAAACATGCGGATGCCATAGGGGCGAAACACCGTGGCCAGCGCCGCGGCCTTGTCCAGATACTGCGGCGTCAGGCTCCACGCTTTGGCGTTGACGTTGTTGAGCACCGTGCCGTTGATGCCGAGCGAGGCGTTGGCGCGTGCGTAGTCGGTGTAGCGCGGGTCCAGGTAGCCGGGCAGGGTCTGCCAGTTCCACAAGGAGGCGCCGGCATAGCCGCGCTCCACCACGCCATCCAGGTTGTCCCAGTGATTGAGCAGGCGCAGCTGCAGCCGTGGCGTCTGCCGGAGATCCAGCGCGCTCAGCGACTGCCCGGTCTGCACCAGCCGCAGCAGATGGAACGCGCCGTACAACACGCCCACATCGCTGCCGCCAACAATCACGGTCGCCTGGTGCCCATCCACGCGCGTGCTGCGGATCAGGTAGCCCTCGCGCCCCAGCGCCTGGGTTGCCAGGCCCAACGCGGCAATCTGCGGTGTCTGCGCGGTCCCCAGCACGATCGCGCCATCGCGCGTGGCCGCTTGCGTCAGCGCTGGCGCCACACCGAGCAGACCGTGCAGGCCGCGCTGCAACTCGTCACTGGCCGCCTGCAGCGTGGGCGTTGCGCCCAGCACGACCAATTCGCGCGCGCTGCCTTGCTTCTGTGCCGCATCGGGCAATAAATGGTAGCGCAACCATAAATCGTAGCCGTCTTCGGCATGTGCGGTCATCGCCGGCAACACCGCGCTGCACACCAGCAACGCCAGCAGCAGCCAATGCGCGCAGGCGGCCTGCGTGCGCCGCACAAATTTCCTGGTCATGCGTGCGCTCATACCTTGCATCCGGTTGCCTGATCGTGATGTGCGTGCCTGTCGCCGCTCTGCCTGCTTCCCGGTACCATGCGACGCACAGCCAAGCGCGTTGCTCGCCGCTGCACCAGCGCCGCGGTGCGCTTGCATACCGCATGTTCGTCAGCCATTTGAAGAGGCCACGCTTGGAGAAGGTCAGGAAATCGGTCCGCCGCACCAGCCGTGCGATCACCATCAACGAGGTGGCAGCGCTGGCCAAGGTCTCGCCGATGACGGTATCGCGCGTGGTCAACAGCAACGGCAATGTGCGTGATGCCACGCGCGCGCGCGTCATGCGCGCAGTCGACAAACTGGGTTACACCCCGAACCTCGCTGCCAGCGCGTTGGCCGCCGCGCAGAGCACGCGCATCGCATTGATCTACAGCGACCCCAGCGGTGCGTATCTGCGCGAATTGCTGCTCGGCGTGCTGCGTGTGGCCTCGCGCACCTCGATCCAGCTGGTCATCGACTGCTGGGACGATCTGGACGCCGATGCCGAGCGCAAGGCCGCACGCAAGCTCGCCAAGGGCGTGGCCGGTGTGATCCTGCCGCCGCCGCTGTGCGAATCCAAGGCGGCGGTGCTGGAACTGGTGCGTGCCAAGGTGCCGGTGGTGGCGATCGCCTCCAACCATTTCAGCCCGGATGTGGCCTGCGTGCGCATCGACGAATTCGCCGCCGCCAAGGAAATCACCGAGCATCTGATCGCGCAGGGCCACACGCGCATCGGCTATATCGCCGGCCACCCGAACCTGTCGGCCAGCACGCGGCGTTTTGAGGGATTCCAGGCTGCGCTGTCCGATGCCGGCCTGCGTCTGGATCGTCACCTGGTGCAACCCGGCGACTACACCTACCGCTCGGGTCTGCTTGCGGCCGAAAAATTGCTCGCACGCAAGCGGCGCCCCAGCGCGATCTTTGCCAGCAACGACGACATGGCCGCCGCTGCCATTTCGGTCGCGCACCGGCGTGGGCTGGATGTGCCGCGTGATCTGTCGGTGGTCGGCTTCGACGATACCTCTGCCGCCACCGCGGTGTGGCCGGAACTCACCACCGTGCAGCAGCCGATCGCCGCCATGGCCGATGCCGCATTGGACATCTTGTTGAAGACGATTCGCGCCAAGGAGCGGCCCGCGCGGACGATGGTCGATCATGTGGTCGCACACCTGCTGGTCAAGCGGGATTCGGTGGCTGCACCGGCAGCCGACGCGGCAGAGCAGCCCTCCGCCGGGCCGTAAACGCTGTCGCCAGCGTCACGGCATTGCACGCTCGCCCGATGCACTGGGCGAGCAGCAGCGAAACATCAACGCGTCAGGTACTGATTGATCAGGTTCTCGTAGGCTTCCTGGCGGCCGCTGACTTGCGTCGGCTCGCCCTTGCCGGCGGCGTACTTGGCCAGATCCGCCAGCGTGCTGGTGGCGTTGGCAAAGTCTGCGCCCGCGCCGCTGTCGAAGCTGGCGTAACGCTGCGCGCGCCAGGTTTCCAGCGGTGAGGAGGTCAGCAGCGCGTCGGCCACTTCCAGCCCGCGTGCGAACGCATCCATGCCGCCGATGTGGGCCAGGAACAGGTCCTGCGGGTCGGACGATTCACGCCGCACCTTGGCATCGAAGTTCAGCCCGCCCGGGGCCAGCCCGCCCTGCCGCAGCACTACCAGCATCGCGCCGACGGTGTCGTACAGGTCGGTCGGGAACTGGTCGGTGTCCCAGCCGTTTTGCGGATTGCCGCGGTTGGCATCGATGCTGCCAAGCAGGCCGGCATCGCTGGCCACCTGCAGGTCGTGCTCGAAGCTGTGGCCCGAGAGCGTGGCGTGGTTGGCTTCGATATTGAGCTTGAAATCCTGGTCCAGGCCGTGCTGACGCAGGAAGCCGATCACCGTGGCGCTGTCGAAATCGTACTGGTGCTTCATGGGCTCCATTGGCTTGGGCTCGATCAGGAAGTTGCCGGTAAAGCCAATTGCACGGCCGTAGTCGCGCGCCAGGGTGAGGAAGCGCGCCATGTTGTCCTGCTCGCGCTTCATTTGCGTGTTGTGCAGGCAGGCGTAGCCTTCGCGA